>CAYWNR010000051.1:0-12264 GCA_964459705.1 uncultured Gemmatimonadaceae bacterium
GGATGTTCTCGGGCTTGATGTCGCGGTGCACCACCCCGTGGCGATGCGCGTAGTCCACGGCGTCCGCCACCTCACGCGCGATGCGCACCGCCTCGTCCACGGGTAGCTGGTGTTCGCGATTGAGACGGTCCCGCAGCGACTCGCCCTCGACGAACGGCATGACGTAGAAGACGAAGTCCTCCCGCCAGCGCTCGTCCTCACCCGTCCGCCCGCTGTCGAACAGCGGGAGGATGTGCGGGTGCTGCAAGTTCGCCGTGGTCTTGATCTCGGCCAGGAACCGCTCCGCCCCGATCACCGCGGCCAGCTCGGGCCGCAGCACCTTGAGCGCGACCTTGCGGTCGTGCCGCACGTCGTGCGCCAGATAGACGGTGGCCATGCCGCCCTGGCCCAGCTCGCGCTCGATCTTGTAGCGGTCGGCCAGGGCGGCGGCGAGGTGGCTCACGGGGCCGGTCATCCGAGCTTGATCTCCCCGTCAATCGTCGCGAGTGTGCCCAATCCCTCAATGGTGAGCACCGCCCGCGCCTTCAGGGTCTCGTTGCCCTCGAGCGTGCCGGATGCGTGGCCGATCGCGACGGCCTGCTCGATCTCGCGTTGCGCGGTCACTCCGAACTGCTTGAGGAACTTCCGGATCTCGAGATTGAAGACGTCGTTGTTCATGCCGGGGCTGCTTTCGGTAGTGTGTGATTCTGGGAAGACGCGTGAGGAAACGGACAAAAGCGGCAGGGCGGGAGTCTTCCCGCCTTCCCCCGCCCATCCCGTCTATCTCCTCTGTTTCCCACGAAGGCTTCAAAGATGTGTCCCTACCGAGTGTTGGGCCAGGGCCTGCGCCCACATCACCCAATCCCATCCTTGGCGCCAAGCGGTCGCTTCAGCGACAGCAGCCGAGCCGTCGCTTCGGCGACGAACAACTCGCTCGACGCCACAAAGGCTCTCCGCGTAGCTTGCGGGGGGACCCAACGACTCCATGAAAGACGAAATCCTCGAGCGCCTGCGCGCCGCCCGCGACATCTACGAGGGCATCTTCCTCGTCCCATATCGAGCCGAGATCCACCGCGAGTATCTCCGCCGGCGCGACCTCTTCCTACTCCTCGGCTGCGCCGATCTGCTTGGCGTGCCGAGTCCCGTCGCCTTCTACGCCCTCGAGCTGTATCCCGAGCTGATCGAGGAGTTCCACGAATGGCATATCCGGATGGGCATGCCGCACGCTCCTGACGGCGGGTTCCGGTGCTGTTGAACGGACCGCGCATTCTGTTTTTCGGCGGCAAGGGTGGCGTAGGGAAGACCACGCTCGCGGCCGCGCATGCGGTGGCATCGGCAGACGCGGGAGTCCGGACGCTGCTGGTCTCGACCGACCCGGCACACTCCACGGCGGACGTTCTGGAGACGGAGCTTGCGTCCGAGCCGCGAGCCGTGTGTGAGAAGCTCTGGGCGCTGGAGATTGACCCCGAGCAGGAGGCCGGCCGCTACGTGGCCGACGTCAAGGCGCGGATCGCCGACACGACCCCGCCGCGCCTCTGGGGAGAAGTGGAACGGCAGATCGACATCGCACGCGTATCGCCCGGCGCGCGGGAAGCGGCGCTGTTCGACCGTGTCGCCCGCATTCTGGAGGCCGAGACTGATTACGACCGCCTGATCTTCGACACGGCCCCTACCGGCCAGACCCTCCAATTGCTGTCGCTGCCGGAGATGATGCGGGCGTGGATGACGGGCTTGATCAGTCGGCGAAAGAAGCTCAACGTGGCCGCACGGATGTGGAGGAACGTCGTAGGGGGAGAAGGGGCAGGGAGGGCAGGGGGCGATCGGGAGGATCCCGTGCTGGCGGCACTGGAGGCTCGCCATGCCCGATTCGTGCGCACGCGCGCCGTCCTCACCGATCCGGCGAAGACGGTCTTCCACTTCGTGCTGATCCCGGAACGCCTGCCGATGCTCGAGACGGAGCGCGCGATCGAGGTCATGGATCGCTACGGCATCCCCGTGGGGGACGTGTTCGTCAACCGTGTCATCCCCGCGGATGCCGAAGGCGCGTTCCTGGCGCGACGCCGCGAGCGGGAGCGCGAGTACCTCGAGCGAATCGCAAGGGGATTCTCCACCCATCCCCTGCGCTACGTGCCCCTCATGGATCACGACGTCGTCGGCCTCCCGGCGCTCCGACATCTCCTCGCGTCCCAAACGGAAGTGATGCGGTAAGGCTCCCTCCCTCTCCCGCTCCTCCCGCCCATCCCGCTCCATCCCGCTCCATCCCGCCCATCCCGCTCCATCCCGCTCCATCCCGCCCATCCGTTGCACCCCCCCGGCCCGTCGGTACATTAGCCGAGGCCCCGACGGGAGAGATCCAGAGTGAGCTCCATCGCGTTGTTGGTGGTTGGGTTGTGTGCGTTCGCCACGGGCTATCTCGTCTACTCCCGATACATCGCGCGCGCGATCTACCGGCTCGATCCTGATTTCGTCACGCCGGCGCACCAGTTCGAGGACGGCGTCGATTTCGTCCCGACCAACAAGCACGTGCTGTTCGGCCACCATTTCACCTCGGTGGCGGGGGCCGCGCCGATCGTGGGACCGGCCATTGCCGTGATTTGGGGCTGGCTCCCGGCGTTCCTGTGGGTCGTATTAGGGACGATCTTCGCCGGGGCGGTGCACGACTTCGGCACGTTGTGGCTCGCGACGCGGCACAAGGGCCAGTCCATCGGCACGCTCACCGAGAGCATCGTGGGTAGCCGCGCGCGCGTTCTCTTTCTCCTGATCATCTTCTTCCTGTTGTTGCTGGTGAACGCCGTGTTCGCGGTGGTGATCGCCAACCTGTTCATTGCCAACCCGGGATCGGTGGTGCCGGTCTGGAGCAGCCTGGTCGTTGCCGTGATCGTCGGGTTGCTGATCTACCGCTCCAAGGCGGGTCTGTTGGGGCCGTCGCTGGGTGCCCTAATCGTCCTGTACGTGATGATTTGGATCGGTCAGTACGTGCCGATCTCATTGCCCGATTTCCTGCACCTCGCGCCAACGGTGGCTCAGGTGGCGGCGGCGAGCGGCGATGCCGCGACCGCGCAGGCGGCCGCGACCACCGACGGTGTGCGAGCGAGCTGGGTGCTCATCATGTTCGTCTACGCGTTCTTCGCGAGTGTGCTGCCGGTCTGGCTGCTCCTCCAGCCGCGCGACTACGTGAATGGCCATCAGCTCTTCGTGGCACTCGGCATCATCGGCCTCGGCGTGCTGTTCACGAACCCACCGGTGATCGCGCCTGCCATCAACACCCAGCTGCCGAGCGACGCGCCGTCGTGGTTCCCGCTGTTGTTCATCACGATCGCCTGCGGGGCCATCAGCGGCTTCCACGGCCTGGTCGCGTCGGGCACGTCGTGCAAGCAGTTGAACAAGGAGACCGACGCGCGCTACGTGGGTTACGGCGGCGCGATCGGCGAGGGGTCGCTGGCGCTCATGTCCATCATCGCCACCACCGCGGGGTTCGCGGTGTTCGTCGGCGTGGATGGCTGGCACCAGCATTACGGCACCTGGGCGCGCGCGTCCGCGGGCGCCACGTCGGCGTTCGTGAACGGTGTGGGCGTGCTCGCCGAGGGCATCGGCATCCCGCACAAGGTGGCAACGATCTTCGCGGCCGTGGTCGTGATCAGCTTCGCCGGCACCACCATGGACACGGGCGTCCGATTGCAGCGGTACATCGTCGGCGAGTTGGGAGCGCAATACCGCCTGCCGGTGCTACAAAACCGCTGGGTCGCAACCTTCTTCGCGGTCACCACCTGTGCGCTTCTGGCGCTCGGCATCGATCGTGGGGCTGGTGGGATGCGCCTGTGGCCCTTGTTCGGCACCACCAATCAGCTCACGGCGGGCTTGAGCCTCCTGGTGCTCACCCTCTTCCTGGCCAGCCTCAAGCGCCGCGTCTGGGTCACGGTCATCCCGATGGCGTTCCTGCTCGTGATGACCACCTGGGCGATGGTGCTGAACCTGATCACCTACTGGACCGAGAGTCAGGCGCTCTTGCTCGGCGTGGGTGGTGCGATCTTCGTGCTGGAGCTGTGGCTGATGTTCGAGGGAATGCTCGTGGTCCGGAGGGTCCTCGCCGAGCGAACATCGTGAGGGGTACCGAGGACTAACACTCGCCCTAAGTCCCCCCTCTCCCGAAGGGAGAGGGGGTCAGGGGGTGAGGACCTTGATCTCGTCCTTCTTGTTGGGCACCACGCACAGAAACTCGAACGGCTCCGTGCCGTGCGCGCGATACCAATGCGGTGTCCCCGCCGGAATGAACACCACGTGACCGGCGCTCACCTCCGTCACGTCGTCGCCGATCCCGATCGTCGCCTTGCCGCGCAGCACGTACTGCTCGTGCTCGACGGTGTTCGTGTGGGCCGGCATCCCGCCACCGGGCTCCATGATGAAGCGCCGCAGGGCGAAGTTCGGGCCTTCGTCCGGCCCGATCAGCATCTGGCGCGTCGTACCGCTTCCCGCGCGCACGGGCTCCGCGGGGACGTGGTCCGCATGTCTCACCGGCATGGTATCCTCCCGAGGCGACCGTCGTTCATACGGTCGGTTGCTCCTGCTCCTGGCGGAGACGCGCGGTCGCCGCCTCGAGGTCGAGCGGTCGCGCGAACCAGAAGCCCTGCGCCAGGGGACATCCCAGCTCGCGGAGCGTCTTGAGCTGGTGCTCGTATTCGACACCTTCGGCGACGACGGCTGCCCCCTGATCCTGGGCCAGGCCCATGATCATCCGCACGATATCCCATCCTTCGTCGCCCTCGGCGATCGGCAGAAACGACCGGTCGATCTTGAGCACGTCGAACTCGAAGCGCTGGAGATAGCCGAGCGAGCTGTAGCCCGTCCCGAAGTCGTCGATGACCACGCCCATGCCGGCGGACCGGAGCCGGTGGAGCACCGCGATTTGGGCGTCGGGTTCATCCATCAGCATGCTCTCCGTGACTTCGAGCTTGAGTTGCTGTGGGGGTAGCCCGGCGGCCTCGAGGATCTCCAGGATCCGCTCGGTCAGTCGTGGTTGGCGCAGCTGGCGCACCGAGAGGTTCACGTTCATGGTGATGTGGAGGTCGGGGAGCGCGCGCTGCCAGTTGCCCAACTGGCTGCACGCCGTCAGCACCATCCACCATCCTATGGGCACGACCAAGCCCGTGTCTTCGGCGGCCGGGATGAAGTCGCCCGGCGAGATCATCCCCCGCTCCCGGTGCATCCAACGGATCAGCGCCTCGAACCCGACCGTGCGCGTGGTCTCGAGATTCACGATCGGTTGGTAGACCGCGCGCAGCTCCTCTTCGTCGATCGCCTTCCGGAGGTCGGTCTCGAGCTGGAGCCGCTGCGTGACGCGACGCCGCGCGGTCTTCTCGAACACCCCGTAGAGATTCCGGCCGGCGCTCCGCGCGGAGTACATGGCTTCGCGCGCGTCCTTGAGGTGCTGCTCGGCATCATTGGGCTCGGCGGCGCCGTGCACGATGCCGATGTTGGGGCTGATGTAGACCTCTTGCCCACGCACTGAGAACGGCGCATCCATGGCCGCAATGATACGCTCGGCGACGATGGTGGCGTCTTCCGGCTGGCGCAGCGCGTCGAGCAGGACCACGAATTCGTCGCCCGCGGCGCGCGCGGCGACGTCGTTCGGGCGGATCGCATCCTTGAGCCGATCGGCCACCTGCTTGAGCAGCCCATCCCCGGCGTCATGACCGAGGCTCTCGTTGATCAACTTGAAACGCTCGAGATCCAGGCAGAGGACCGCGTAGTGGTAGTCCCCGTGCCGGTCGGCGCGTCGCTTGGCCCGCACGACCAGCTCCAGAAAGAACGGCCGGTTTCCCAACCCGGTGAGCGGATCATTGAGGGAGCCCGTTGTCTGCGCGTCGCGCAGCCGCATCTCGTCGGTGATGTCCTCGCACGTCGTCACCATGCCCAGCGGCTGGCCATCGGCGTCGCGGATCAGGTCCGAGCGGAGGCGGACGGGGAAGATCTCGCCGTCCTTGCGGAGGTTGTAGACCTCCCGCCTCCATCGGCGCAGCGAGTCCACCTCACCGGTGATGACGGTCTTGCGCGTCGTGGGCGGGGCAAAGATGCTCGCGGGCTTGCCGATCAGCTCCGACGGCGTGTAGCCATGCATGGCCGCGTCGGCGGGGTTGGTGTAGATGATGATGCCGCTGGCATCCGTCACCGTCACGCCCAGCTGCATGACCTCCAACAGGGTGCGGAAGTCCGGGTCGAAGAGTGTCTCGGCGGTCCCGGCGGACTCGGCGGTCCCGCTGGGTTGGGCCGCGCGGCGTCGAAGGACCAGGACGAGCGCGGTGCCGGCTAGGACGGCTCCGGCCCCCGCAAGCAGGGCGGCGGTGCCGAGGGCGATCTCAGCGAGCATGGCGGGCGCGGGGGCGGCGGCCGTGTCGGGCGCGGTGAGGCGTGGACATGAGACTCGTAAGATGTGGTACTGGGGCGCTCGTCGGCTAGCCTCGTCCGCCGAGGATGCCTTTGGGGATCATCACGTGTACGCCCACGTTCCCGTCCACCAGCTCCGTCACCCGCACGTCGCACGCGATGCTCACCAGCCGGTAGGCCTCCATCTTGGGCCACGCCTTGTACTGCGCGATGAAGTCGATGGCGTTCTGGATGGCGATTCTCGTGGCCTTCGTGAGATCAGGGTCTGCCCCCATCGTGATGAAGTGGGTCGGCGTCTCGGCGCGGGGCCAGGTGAGATGCATGTCCTTGCGCACGATGAGCTGGACCCGGCCCTGGAGCGACGTCTCGATGGCCGTCTGATCGACCTCGCCGTCGCCCTGCGCGGCGTGGCCGTCGCCGATCTCGAACAGGGCACCGGGAGCGTGGACGGGGATGAACAGCGTGGTTCCGGCGACCAGTTCCTTGTTGTCGAGGTTCCCAGCGTGCATACCGGGCGGATTGCTGCTCACGCGTCCCGAATCCGGCGGTGGGGCGACGCCCATGCTGCCGAAGAAGGGGTGCAGGGGGATCGTGATCCCCGACCCGAAATCGCCGGTCATGTTCGTGCGATCGAGCCGGATGATCTTGGTGGACGGCTGCTCGCAGTTCTCTCGCAGGAATCCGCTGCAGCCGTTGTACCCGTACGGGATGGCGAGATCGATCGCCAGGATGCGGACTTCGAGCACGTCGCCCGGCTCGGCGCCTTGCACGAAGATCGGGCCGGTGAGGATGTGACCGCCGGGGCCGCGATCGGTGACGCTATCCACGATGTTCCGCAACGACGGCTCGACCTCGGCCGGCGGGACGCCGGCGGCTTCGAGGCGGTCGGGGCGCGAGGTGATGAGCGTTTCGACCTCGACGATGTCCCCGGACGCGACCGTGAGGACCGGCTTGGCGCCGGCCCAGTAGTAGCCGTAGGCCACGGTGGCGGGGGTGGCCGGGAGACGATGCAGCTTCCCGACCGGCTGCTGCGCCGCGGCGGGGGCGGCAAGCACCACGAGCGCGATCGCGAGCAAGCTCTTCATGGGTATCCTCACTTCCCTCCGGATGCTGGCGACCGCTGAAGGAGCGATTGCCAGTTGACCAGCAGGACCGCGGCCGAGCTTCCCTCGCTGCGTTGGCGCACGAGGAATCGCTGGCCGTCGGGGCTCACATCGTACGGCGTCGTAGCCTGTCGGCCGCCGCTCTGATCGGCGAACAGGCGGGCGCTCCATCGCGGAGCGCGAAACAGGATTTCGGGGGCGCCGAGCTCGAGCGTTGGGCCGGCCGCGACCGCCACTCGGACGACCGTCCCGTCGGGTGCCTGATAGAACAAGGCGCGACCATCTCGGCGCCAATGCGGGAGGCCCCCACCCGCGGTGGAAACGCGCACGACGGTCCCGCTCCCACGGAACGGGCGGACGTAGACCTGGAGATCGCCGGTCTCGTCGGAGACGTAGGCCAGCCAGCGTAGGTCGGGTGAGACGACGCCGGCGGACACCGTGCCGTCAACGGACAACAACCGGTCCAGCGCGCCCGTCTCGAGCGTGTAGGTCCAGAGCTCCCCGCGACGTACCTCCCGGTAGCCGCTGCTCGTCAGCACCAGAAACCTTCCATCGGTACTCCAGTCCGTAGGACCATAGCAGGTGCCTTGGGCGGACTGATCGATCAACGTGGTATCGGTCCCACTCCCGAGCCGAACCAGCACCAGGCGGCAGCTCAGATCCGCGGCGGCAAGGAGCGAATCTCCGGGGCTCCACACTGGAAAGACGTAGTACCCACTCGGAATGACCGGTATGGACGTGTGGCGGGCCAGGTCATACATCCAGAGACCGACCCCACCAAGAGCGACCGCGGGGCGATTCCTCGCGTACCGCAGCGTCCAGGTGCCCTGTTGGACGATGCTATCGAGCGTCACGCCGTGCGCGTCGACCACTAGTGGGCCCTCATCCACGTGCGCCGTCGGGAGGTACGCGAGCGCCGTCGCCGTCACCGTGTACGAGGGGATGGTCCCGGCCGTCCGCACGCCCTGAGCCACCGTCGTAGGAGCGCCGGTGAGGGTCAAGCGCGTACGATCGAACCGCTGCGCCACGACGTCAGCGCCTGTCCGACTCTGGCGTGTGAAGACGGCGATGTCGGGTGCGACGACCCGAATGTCGGATGCGCCGTCGATGAACGTCTGCGGTGGTTCGCCGTCGAGGGTGCCGATGACGATGGTGCTTGTCGGTCCATCCAGATCGCTGGCGGCGAAGTGGCGGCCGTCGGGAAGCCAGGTGGGTTGGTCGATGCGCGACGAATCCGCCCACGCGCCGGGTACCGGAGTGCACGTGCCGCCATTCGCGCTCACCGTCATCAGGCGTCGCTGGCGGCCAAAGAGAATGAGATCGCTCGCGCTCCACGATCCACCGACATCCGCCGAGTCGCAGAGCTGCTGCGGGGCGCTCCCATCCACCTCGATCCTCCGGAGGGCGCCCTGCGCGAAGTAGCCGATTGAGCGTCCATTGGGGGACCAGAAGGGCGCCTCCGCGCCGCGCGTGGCTGGAAGCGAATCCACGCGCCCAGTTTCTAGATCGCGAATCCACAGCTGCCGCCCACCCGTCGATCCGAGCCCGACGAACGCGAGGCTCCGGCCGTCCGGGGACAGGGCTCCAAAGCGGAACTCCGAGTACTCCGTCCCGGGCGGAGGCTCCAGTTCGGCGACCATCGGTCGGAGGTCGGCTTGCGGACGTCCTACCGTCCACGCGATCGCGGCCACCAGGATTGCCAAAGCGGCGATCCCCCATGGGAGCAGGCCGGAGACGCGGGAGGTGCGGGAGGCGGGAGCGGTTGCGGCGGTTGCGAAGGCGGTTCCAGCCTGCTGCGGCCCCGCTGCTGGGGGCGCGCCGAGCGCCGCGGCGAATTCGGCCGCGCGGGCGAAGCGGTCGGCCGGCAGCTTCTGGAGGGCCGTGAAGACGGCCGCTTCGACGTGGGGCGGCACGGTCTTCCGAATCGTGGTGATGGGCTCGGGGTCCGACGTCAGCAGCTTCGCCACGACGGCCTGCGCGGTGGGGCCGCCGAACGGCGGCTCGCCTGTGAGCATCTCGTACAGCACGCAGCCGAGTGCGTACACGTCCGCGGCCGGCGTGATGTCCTTCTCGCCCATCGCCTGCTCGGGACTCATGTAGTGAGGGGTGCCGAGCGACATGCCGGTCTCGGTCATTCGCGTGGCGCCGTTACTGCGACTCACGGCCAACGCAATGCCGAAATCCGCGACCAGCGCGTGTTCGCCGTGCAGGAGGATGTTCTCCGGTTTGATGTCCCGGTGGATGACACCGTGCCCGTGCGCGTACTCGAGCGCGTCGGCTACCTCGGTCGCGATGCGCACGGCATCATTCACCGCCAACTGCTTGACCCGCGTGAGCCGGTCCCGCAGCGATTCTCCCTCGACGTACGGCATGACGTAGAACACCGTGCCATCGGCCTCTCCCGAGTCGTGGAGAGGCAGGATATGCGGGTGCTGGAGGTTGGCCGTGGTCTTGATCTCGGCCAGGAACCGCTCGGCGCCAATGACGGCGGCCAGCTCCGGGCGGAGGACCTTGAGCGCGACCTTGCGGTCGTGTCGCACGTCGTGAGCGAGATAGACGGTGGCCATGCCGCCGTGGCCCAGCTCGCGCTCGATGCGGTAGCGGCCCTCGAGGGCCGCGGCGAGGCGCTGCGAGGTTTCGGTCATTGGGCGCTCTCGTGCCGCGTGCCGCGTGCTGCGTGCAGCGGAACTTTCCGCCGCAGGCAGGTTCGCTGCACGCCGTACGCTGCACGCTGCACGGTCGTCACCGCTTCACCTTCGCGAGCAATTCCGGAAACCAGTTCTCCACGTACACGACGTCCCCGGCAGCCTGCGGCAGGTTGCGGATCATCACGAAATGCTGGTCGTCGGGAGCGACGTCGTACTGCTGGCGATTCGTCGCAAAGCGGTACTGCCCCACCGGGAAGAGCTCGTGAGGGGAGCCGACAAACAGCGTCGGTCCCGGCGTAACCGGGACAGCCATGAAGCGGTCGACGTTCTTGCCGCCCCTGTAGAACAGCTCACGTCCGCTGTGTGCCCAGCGCGGCTCGATGCCGCCGTCGCGGGAAACGGGCCGGGTGGACGTGATGTCGGGAAATGGGGCCACGTAGATCTGGGTTTGGCCTTGCCCGGTGCTGCCCCCCATATAGGCGATCCATCGCCCGTCCGGTGACAGCGCGACCTGCGTGGTCACGTCCTTACCCACCACCAGGGGGACCAGCGTCGTGTCCCCGTCGAGACGCCGGCCACGGATGTTGGAGTAACCACCTGGCTCATCCGATCGGAACACCAGCCAGCGGCCGTCCGGCGAAACCTCGCCCTCCCACACCCCATACGTGTAATGCAGCAACAGCTCGGCGGGAGCGCTACCGTCGACCGGCATGCGATAGAGATCGTAGTCGTCCTGTGTCCCGCCGCCACGCCGATTCGAGGAGAACACCACGGACCTGCCGTCCGGAGTCCATGCCGGCCGCCAGTTGACGGTTCCCTCCTGCGTGAGCATCTGGCGCGTGCCGTCGGATCGTCGGAGCCAGAGCTGCGTCGTCTCGTCGTGGACGCTCACGGCGAGTGACGTTCCATCAGGCGACAGGGCGGGGTACTGGAAGTCGCCCTGCCACGTCGAGTCCAGCGGCACGGCGCTGCCGTCACGGGATACCCACATCAACTCGGTCGGTGCGCCCGTCGTGCCGGCGGTCGTCGAGTAGAGGACGGTCCCCGACGCGGATATCGCGAAGCTCCCCGGCACCACGTCCTCGAGTACGGGGACGGCACCGGTCGTGACCGCCAGGCGACCGAGGTCGAACCCCATCGCGTACAGTCCACCTCCGCGATCGGTGTAGAGGAGGTGGCCGGTGGGCGAATACCACGCGCCGGCGGCATTCCGAACCAACACGCGAGCGCTGTCCGCGGCGAAGTCGAAGACATCGATCTGCGAGGCGATAGCGCAGTTCCCGGGACACTCGGTGAGGAGGACGCCCTTGGTGTTGGGCAGGGGCGCGAGCGCGACGATCGTGTGTCGTTCTCCGACCGAATCGAGGGCGATGACTCGGCTGGTGCCGCCCGCGGCGTCGACTCGTTTCAGGCCGGCCATCCCCCCGTAGACGATCGTGCCGTCATCCAGCCACGCGGCCGCCGTATAGGACACGTCCGCGTCGTCGGTGATGGTGACGGAACCGCCTCCGTCGATCGGCACCTTCTTGACCTTGCCGTCGGGCGTGCGATACCCGACCCACCGCCCGTCGGGAGAGAAGAACGGCGACAGGGCGCCTTCGGTACCCGCCATCGGTGTGGCCAGGCGTGCGTCGCGGAGCTTCCGCACGAGATGGAGCCCGCTCTCGGTCGAGTCGACGTACACGATGCTCGATCCGTCGGGGGCGATGGCCGCCTGGTTCCCCACGTACACGGTGCCGGGATCGAGGAAGCTCTTGAGCGCGTAATTCCACAACACGACGCGCTGCCGGCTCGTCTCGAACGGTCTTGGCCGGAGCCAGCCCCAGGCGGCCAAGAGGGCGGTCAGGGCGGTCGCGGCGGTCAGGGCGGTCACGACCCAACGGCGGGCTGGTGGAGGGCCGGGCCGAGTGGCGGACCCGACGGTCCCGGCGCGCCCGACGGTCGCGTACGCCGGGTTGGTCAGGGCTTCCGCGAAGGCCTTTGCGCTCTCGAAGCGATCCGCGGGCAGGCGCTCGAGTGACTTGGCGACCGCCGCCGCCACGTTGTGGGGGACCGACTTCCGCAGCTTTGTGACTGGTGCGGCGTCCTCGGTCACGATCTTCATGATGATCGCCTGCGCCGAGTTGCCCATGTGCGGCGGCTCGCCGGTGAGC
>CAYWNR010000052.1:0-12189 GCA_964459705.1 uncultured Gemmatimonadaceae bacterium
CGCGGAACTTCGTGCCGATGGGGAAAAGAAAATAGGCGGATAGGCGGATAGGCGGTCAGGCGGTCAGCAAAAGCCCCGAGGGAAGGTCTCTCCCTCGGGGCTGTTTCTAGCCGCCTGACCGCCTGACCGCCTGACCGCCTAGCCGCCTAGCCGCCTATCCGCCTGTCCGCCTATCCGCCTGACGATTCTGAGTCCAAACACCGTGGCCACCTGGCCCCCGTCGATGCCCTGGAACCGGACCGTCACCTTGCTCTTGCCAGGGATCAGGTCCTTCGGAATGGGATAGTCGACGTCGAAGAAGCGGAAGGGATCCTCGAGCTTGAGCTGTTGCCTGGCGATGCGGTGGCCGTCCACCAGGATCTCGAAGTCCGCCGGCGTGGCCCGCCGGTCGCCGCTGAAGTACGTGGCGATGAGCGTCATCGGCTGCGCGGGATCCACCGGAACGTCGTAGGAGAACCACCCGCCCGCCGTGGCGCGCCGCCCGGGCCTGCCCTGGATCCGCTGTGGCACCGCGCCTTCGCCCGCCTGGTAGTTGAACTCCCGCTCGAACACGGTCTCGCCCGGCTGCAACCACGCCACCGTGGCGGCCTCGAGCTTCCGCAGCCGCTCGGCCTCCGCCACGTACTCCGCCTTCTTCGCGTCCCACTCGGCGGGGGTGAACAGGTCCCAGTACACCCCGTACGTCCGCCGATGCAGGCGATAGAACGGCACGAAGTCCACGTCGCGCACCCGCGCGTCCGCGTTGGGCTCGCGGCCGACGCCGGCGGTGCGGAATCGGACCGGCGCGCCGCCGACCGGCTGGAGCCATGACGCGACCGGCTGCTCGGCCGCGACGAGCACGGGAACGATGGGTGGCCCGGTGAGGGATTCGCCTTCGACCTCTCCGCGCGCCCGCTCCGGCCCCAGGTCGCCGGCCAGCACCAACGGCCCCCACATGAGCGCTGCGCGGCGCGGATTGTCGGGCACGGCCTCCAGCCGGAGCGACTTGGGAAGCGTGATCTCGATCGTGTCGCCGCTCCGCCAGGTCCGACGTAGCTCCACGAACGTGCTCGCCTCGTAGTTCCAGGCATACTGCCGGCGGCCCGGTGGGTTCGCCGCGGTCGTCTCCGCATCGGGCGACAGATCCTGCGGCGCGCCATTCACCCGCACCGCAAACCCCTCACCGGCCCAGTACGGACGTCTGAGTGCCAGCGTGAATTCGCGTGGTGCGCGCAAAGTAAGCGAGAGCTTCGCGCTTTCCCCTTCGGGGAAGTCCGTATCCATGCTCAGCTGCACGCCCGCGTCGGCCCACTCAGCGGTAGACGGTGCGTAGACATTCACCCACAGGCGGTCGCCGGCTTCGTAGTAGATCCCGTAGCCGTGCAACGCGTGGTTCTCCATCCCGGTGCCCACGCAACAGGTGAAGCTCCGCAGCATGTTCTGGTACTCGTGCTGCACGCCGCGGCCGACGGGAACCATGTAGCACGTGCGGCCATCCTCCGGATCCATGGATGCCAACGCGTGATTGAACAGCGCCCGTTCCTGGTAGTCGGCGTAGTACGCGTCCGGCCGCAGCGAGAACAGCTGGCGCGTCAGCTTCAGCATGTTGTACACGTTGCACGACTCGGCCGTCCGTCCGTCCACGCGGTCGCTCAGCCGGTCCGGCGGCCCGTAGTACTCGTCGGTGCCGTGGCCGCCGGTGGCGAAGCTGTGGTGCTGGACCACCTGATCGAAGAAGAAGCTCGCGGCCATGAGGTCCGCCGCCCTCCCGCGCGTGACGAACCGCTCCGCGGAGCCGAGCAGTTTGGGGATCTGCGTGTTGACGTGCGTGCCACCCAGATCGTCCTGATGGCGCTGGAGCGGCTCGATGAACGCGCGGTGCTCGAACTTGTACGACAGCCGGAGCCAGCGCTCGTCTCCCGTGGCCGCGGCGAGGTCCACCAGCACCTCGTTCATGCCGCCGAACTCGGTGTTCAACATCCGCTGGATTTGACCGTCGTCGAGGCCAGAGAGGATGCGGTCGGCCCATCCCGCGAATCCGACCTCGACCGCCAGTGCGGTGCGGTTCCCCGTGAGCCGATACGCGTCCCGCAAACCCGCGAAGGTCTTGTGCAGCGTATACCACGGCGACCACTCGCCGTTCAAGTCGAACGCCGCCGAGCGGATCTCCCCGCTCGCCAAGGCGCCGAACGCCTTTCGGCCGCCCTCCAGCGCGCTCAGATACCCGTCTTCGTGCTTGTCCTGGACGGTCTTCAACTCGGCGACGATGTAATCCGCGCGCTGCTTGAAGCGCGGGTCACCGGTGGCGGCCCACATGTAGCTCACCGCGGAGAGATAGTGACCCGCGATGTGGCCGGTGAGGTTGCGGCCGCCACCGTCCCAACCGCCGTAGGGCTCCGCCTTGGGCGGGAGGCCGGCCCGCTCGCGGTAGTACGCCAGCATCCGGTCGGGTTCGAGTTGCAGCAAGTACCGGGCGTCCATTTCCTGGGCGTGTTTGAGCGGCCCGCCGGTCAGCCGAACGGCGTCGAGCGGCAACGGGCGGGCGCGGAGCTCGCTGGCAGGTTCCGAGGGTCCCGTCCAGTCGAGCGACCGCTCTCGCTGCGCGAGCGGGAGGCCGGTCAGTACCGGCGTCGCGCCAGCTCCGAGCGAGATCTTGAGGAGGTCACGGCGGGAGAGCGTCATAGAGTCGTCTCGGGAGCGCGGGTACGTAGAGAACGTAGTCCGCGACTTGTGAGGCGGCCAGAAGGCGGTTTCGGCGGTCCAGGCCCCGTCTATCTTGCGCGTGGTCGACGAGTGAACTCGCCGCTCGGCATCTGCCGCTGAAGCGGCGGCCGGACGCCGGTTTACCGGCAGCCGCCGAGCCGCGAGTTCACTCGCGGATGCCGCGTGGTGGTGACACTCCCCGCTCGCGGACTTGTGCAGAGCTTCCCTGGGGTTACGCCGGAAGGACGATTAGATTCGTCTCCCACGCGCCGACCCCCAGCATCCCAGCGGCGCTCAGTTCCTTCGACGACTTCCAGACCGGCAACGGGAGGCATAGACATGCGAGGCTTCGAGGCGGCATTGGTGGTGCTGGTTGTGGCGACCGTGCCCGCCCACGGCCAGGACACGACCGCGGCGCTCGGACCGGCAGCGGACGGCACACTGCCCGCGCTGACCAAGGTCGCGGGGCAGAGCATGATGAACTCGCGCGCCTTCGCCTACCTCACCGAGCTGAGCGACGACATCGGGGCTCGCGTCACCGGATCGCAGGCCATGTGGCGCGCGGTCGATTGGGGCGTCGCGAAGATGAAGGCGATCGGGCTCGAGAACGTGCACGTCGAGCGGTATCAGATGTGGAAGGGCTGGACCCGCGGTACCGCCGAGATGGAGATGCTGTCACCGCGCGAGCTGCGGTTGCACGTGGACGCGATGGGGTGGACCGGATCGACGCCCGCAGGGGGCGCCACCGGAGACGTCGTGTCGGTGAACCTGTACCAGATAGACCAGGAGCTGAAGTCCAGCGCCGGCTGGAAGGGCAAGGTGCTGCTCGTGGGGGCCAAGGGGCCGCCGCCACCCGATAGAGACGCGCTGTTCGCCAAGTTCGGACCGTTCCTCCGCGCGGCGCAGCAGGCGGGTGCGCTGGCGGTGATCGGAGGGCAGGGCGGGGCGCCGGCGGCGGGCATGAATCTCACGCACACGGGCATCCTGGGCTTCTCGGAAGACTTCGCGATCCCGGTCCTGTCGATGACGCGTGAGGATCAGGGACTGCTGGAACGCGAACTGGACAACGGCACGGGAATTCGGGTGCACGTGAACGTGCAGAACACGTTCACACCAGGCCCCGTCGAGGCTGCGAACGTTGTTGGCGACCTTCCTGGGAGCGAACACCCGGAACAGGTGTTCGTGGTGGGCGCGCACCTCGATTCGTGGGATCTCTCCGAGGGTGCGACCGACAACGGCGCCGGCGCGGTCGCCGTGCTCGAGGCGGCGCGCGCCATCACGAGTGCTGGTGTGACACCCCGCCGCACGATTCGGTTCGTCCTGTTCACCGGGGAAGAGCAGGGACTCCTTGGTTCCTTCGCCTACACAAAGCAGCACGAGGCTGAGATGGCCAATCACCTCGGCGACCTGGTGCTGGACGGCGGACAGGGCCCGATCGAGGGCGTGAGCCTCGGGGGCCGTGATGACCTGCTCGCCGCGTTCCGTCCGTTCGTGGAGTCGTTGGGATCCTTCCGCCATCTCACCGTGGATGACGGCATTGAATTCGGCACCGACACCGGTCCGTTCTCACTCCAGGGGCTTCCGGGAATCAATCTGGACAACGGCTCGACCGAGTATCGCTACACGCACCATTCGGCGGCGGACGCGCTGGAGGCGGTGGACCCCGATGTCCTGGCGCAGAACGCCACGATCATGGCGCTCACCGCCTACTGGATCGCCGACCGGCCGGACCGGCTAGCGAGTCCGTGGCCGGCCGCGCGGACCGCCAAGAAGTTCGTGGACACGCACCAGGACGGCATGCTCAAGGCGTTTGGGCTGTGGCCATTCGGCAAAGGGGCCGGAGGGAACTAGTCCCCAACACACGCGCCGTGGGCCAGCCGGCCATCACTCGTCGAGGGCGGTCACCGACACCTGGACTTGGCCGTCTGGCCCGTACCGCACGCTGACCTGCCAGGGCTGGCAGCACACCTCACAATCCTCCACGTATTGCTGCGCCGCGCCGCCACCGGGATCCAGCTTCACCTCGACCGATGCTCCGCAGTGGGGGCACGAGACCGTGGCGCCGGTTTCCGCCGTGCCGTCGCCGAGCGGGAACTCGTGGTCGAGGTCGTCGTCGGTCATGATCTTCCCTCCGTGGCCACCGTGGGTGGCCATGCGTTGCCGGCCCGTGAGGCTGGTAGTCGGAAAACTACGTCGGCGTCGATGACGCCTTCGAACCCGCTGTCTCGCATGGAAGCTCCGGGCGGTTTCGCACGTCAAACCTGAAGCACGCAACCGTCAGGGGTATCTCATGAAGTCCGGATTCTGGCCGCTGGCCGCGCTCGCCGGTGCTCTCGTTCTGGCGGGAGCGGTCACCCAGACGACGAAGCGGGCGGGGCCCTCATCTTCGGCCCGCGTCGTTCCCATCGGCGCGATGTCGGTGGACCGGGCGGCGCATCAGGCCACGCTCCTGCGGGACGGGCGAGTGTTGGTGACCGGGGGGTGCGCCGGAAGCCACTGCGATTCCATCCTGGCATCGGCGGAGCTGTACGAGCCGGCCGACCGGATCTTCCGGAGCGTCGCACCGATGGCGACGCCGCGAGCGAGTCACGCAGCCGCGCGCCTGCCCGACGGCCGGGTCCTGGTGGCGGGCGGCTGGACGGGAGACGGCCCGACCACCAGCGCCGAAGTGTACGATCCGGGCGCGGATCGCTGGACCGCCGCACCCAACATGACCGTGCCGCGCGTGAGCCCCATCGCGGTACCGCTGCGGGACGGTCGCGTCTTGTTCATGGGGGGTGGAGAGGGCCGATTACCCGATCAGGCAACTGCCGAGGTGTTCGATCCCGCCACGTTCGCCTTCAGGGCGGTGGGACCAATGCACACCAACCACTACCTGGCCACCCGCCTGGCGGACGGTCGGGTTCTGCTCACCGGAGGACAAGGCCCGGACGGAGCGATCCTCGGCACCGCCGAGATCTTCGATCCAGCCGGCGACACGTTTCAGCTGACCGGCGACATGCTCGTGCCGCGCGTCAAGCACGCCGCCGCCCCGCTACGCGATGGACGGGTGCTGATCATCGGCGGGTCCGATCGCAGGGGCTACCGCGACCGCTTCGCCAGCACGGAGATCTACGACCCGCGCACCGGCCGGTTTTCAGTGGGACCGGAGATGCGCTGGCGTCGCCACAAGATTCGTGATGCGGTGGCCGCGCTGCCCTCAGGGGCGATCGTGGTGGCGGGTGGGGCCGTCCGTCCGGAGGTCTTCGAGCCGGCGGCGGAGGCCTTTGCGACGGCGGAAGGTGAGTTGAGCGGCCCCCAGATGTTTGCCACCGCGACGCTGCTGTCCACGGGTGACGTGCTGGTGCTGGGCGGCTACGACGACCAGACGCAGCCGTCGGCGGCGGCGTGGCTCATCGTGCCGAGGCGCTGAGGCCAATCACCTTACCGAAACGGGCCGTGCGGCGGTTCCGAAGTTGCTTGCATCGACGTCGGCAGCTGACACCACCAGCGTGAACGGACCGGGGTGGGGGGAGCGCACCGTGCCGGTGTACACGCTCGTCTGACCGGCATACGCGAGCGGCGCTTCGGCGACGACGTCGTTGCCGTCCATCAAGCGGGCCGTGACCCGCTCGATCACCCAGAGACCGCCGGGGTCGGTCGCACAGGAACACAGCATCCGCACCCGAGCGCGGACGGTGACGCCGGCGTCCACCGAGCCGGGCGGCGCGTCGAGCACCTCCACGATCAGCCCCTGGAGCTCGAGGACGACGCCGTTTCCCCCGATGTCGGCACCGGGCTCGAGGAGCAGTGTCTTGGAGGCGCGAGCGGTGGCCTGCGGATAGTTCAGCGGTCCGGTTGCCGAGATCGTCACCACCGTTGGGTGCGTCAAACGGAACGTCGCACGGTATCCAGCCGCGCCGGGCGTGTCGTAGAACGGCGCGCCTCGTTCGTGCGCGGACTCGATGATCAGGTGCGTGTCACCCGTGCCACCGGTGGTGATGCCCGTGGCCAGGATCTCGCCCGTCGCGGCATCCGTGATCGTCACGCGTGCTCCGCCCACCGCATCCCCGATGAGCTTGGCGTCGTGCGCGCGCACGCGAACCTGGATGTGCGTCTCGATCCCCGGTACCTGCGCCGGCGCGGAGGCCGCAGCCAGACTCCCGGCGGTTGCAAGGAGCGCGATCCCCGTGCGATGCATCATCTCGGTCCTTTCGTTGGTCTTCCCCGGCGGTCGAGCGCCGCGCGGGCACGCTACATCTTCACGCCTTTGACCGGACGGGCCCCGCTCGGCGTGCGTGGGACACCCTGGATCGCCGGCGGGACCGGCGGCAGGTCCATGTATCTCCCGGACCCGCCATCGCGGATGCCCGCCACCCGGATCTCGAGCGCCCAAAATCCGTTGCGGAACCCGCCGTAGATGGGACCGTACCGGTCGAAGCCGCGTTGATAGCGCACGTCGGCGGCGAGCGCGAAGAGGTTGAACAGCTCGCCGGCGACCGACGCGCCCGTCACCGCACCGAGCTGGAACGTGTTCATGCCCGCGAAGGGGGACGCCACGGAGCCGCAGGGCATCCGCTCGGCCATCGGCGCGGCGACCACCAACCGGCACTCTAGCATGGCCGACGCGTGCGGCCCGCCGTAGAGAATCGCGTGGACTGGCGCGTGGAGCAGGGCGCCGATGTCCAACCGGGCGAGCAGCGGCATCTGGAGATAGCGGAATGATGCCTGGGTGAAGACGTTGACGGATGTCTGGATCGCGGTCGCGTCGCTGAGCCACGCCCCGTAGCTGGTGTAGAGCAGCTCGGTCTGGATCCCGAGCCACCGGGTGATCGGTACCGCGAAGGTCGGGCCGACGGAGATTCCCGGCCTGGACCTCGCGCCGTCGAGGCCGCTCAAGCCGCCCGTCGCGACGCCCGAGCGGGCGCCGAAGCCGGACTCCTGTCCGGTCAGAGGGGGAGCGAGGCTGACGAGGATGGCGCAGGCAGCGGCGAGGGAGAGGGATCGAGTGCGCATCGTAGCTCCCGGCAGGGTGGGCTTTGAATCAAACCCATGAGGCAACATCCATTCCTCAAGGCTCCCTGCCAATCGCGGCAAGTGCCTGAAAGGGTCCATCTGTTGCTCCGGCACCAGGTTCGGGCCCGTCAAGTCATGACCGTGGGACCGTCACGTGGGACCGTCAGGACTCTTCGGCTTGTCCTCGCGTAAGGACAACGCGGGGACACCCACGGCACGTGGTTCCTCAGCCCGACGAGTACCCTCTAGTATCGTCCAGTCCTCCGGTATTGTCCAAGGGTGATTCGACCTCCGCGCGATGTCGTGGGTCGGAGAACGCAAACGCATGTGGACCAACCACCTGCCGCTAGATCCGCTCCAGAACGTCGCGCTGGACCCACCCCACCTTCCCGTCCTCCAGCGCCACCTCGAGCCATTCATCGCTCGCGCGATCGATGCGCACCTTCGTTCCCTCATGGATCGTGAAAATCTGCAGCGAGGGATCGTCGGTTGGGGCGCTCTGCACCTTGACCTCGGGTGCGAGCACGATGGCCTCTTGCGCCTGGCCGATGCCGAGTTCGCGCACGGCGAGGTTGACGCCGAAGACGATCGTGACCGCCGCCCCCACGATCGCGAGACGACGCGCCCACACGGTCACGGACGGAGCGGCGCGACCGGCAAGGAGCACGAGACAGGCCATCGTGCCGAGGTGGCCTGTTGCCACCACGAGTACCAACGCGGTTCGCGGTAGCAGTCCCACCCACCAGGCCGCCACCTGGAACGGCCAGAACCCTGGCAGCGGCGTGATGTCGTCGGTGGTGAGCGACCGTGCCAACTCGAGATTCGCCCGCACGTCGGCGTCGCGGGGCACACGTCGGCATCGTCGCGAAGATACAGGGCGCGGGCAAGCGCGCCAGGCGTCAGCGCGGACGCGGGTGCTCGCCTGGCACGCGGACTAGTGCTGGCAGGTGGCGCGAATCGTCCCCCCACTCAGGGGGCCGCCCAGCACGGCGCTGATATAGCACCAGTCGAACCCGCCGGCAGTGAGCGGGAGGATGCTCCACACCATCGAGACCACGCCGAGCGTGTGATGGCGGAACGCAAACCCCACGACGAGGAATCCCGTGCCGGCTGTCAAGCGGAAGACGCGTCCCGCTCGGCTGTTGATGAATCGCGAGAACCCCGACCGATTGAAGCTCTCGTGCATGTGCATGGAGATCTCCTTGCGGAATGAGGCATGCCAGGTGCGAAGGCGCGGCATGGCTGCTATGCCGGCCCGGGCCCAGGGAGCGTGACGACGCCCAGCTGCTGCCACATGCCCAGCAGATCGAGCTGCTCCCAGGTCTCGACGATCTTCCCGCCGGCAATCCGATACACGGAGATGCCGGTAATCGCGATGCGCTTGCCAGTGGAAGCCACTCCCGGGAGCGGCGCCGTCTGGGTCCCGGTGGCGCTCCACCGCCCCACAACGACGGCCTCGCCGCACGCGATCAACTCGTCGAAGACCACGTGGGAGTCCGGGAGTGCCGTCCGGTACATGGCAATCGCGCGCCGCCAGCTTTCGCGATCGCCCGTGCCGTTGGGCATGTGCGGGCCATGGTATTTCGCCTTTGGCGCCATCACCTCGTCCACCACCGCCAAGTCCCCGCGGTTCCAGATGTCGTCCGCGATGCGAGATACAAGCGCTCTGGTCTCTGCGACCGTCATTCCCGATCCTCCGATCTCGACCGCGCGAACCCCGCGGTCGGCGCGGTATTCATGGCAAGCCACCATCGATGCGCTTCCAGCGCTCCGCCCGGGCGAGGAAGAGGAACGCTGGACCGCTCGCTTTCGAGTTGGTGAAGGTGCGCACGTATTCCATACCTGCCTTCTCCAAGACCCGCGCCGACGCCTGATTCGCCGTTGCGCACTGCGCCGACACTCGGCCGACTTGAAGCTCGTCGAAACAGAATCGTAACAGCCCGCGAACTGCCTCGGTGCCGAGGCCACGTCCCCAGTACCGTTCACCCAGCGCGTACCCGAAGTCGCGATCGCTGATCCCGCCCTCCGCGGTATCGGGATGGCCGACCCCGATCCAACCGATCACTGTATGGGTTGGCTTGAGGCAGAGCACGGAGTGATGGGCAAAGCGCGGCTGCGCCTGGTTGTGTCGTATCAGGTCTCCCACCCAGCGGCGTGTGTCTTCCAGGGACTCCGGCGCGAAGTCCATGTACTGCGCGACGTGCGGGCTGGCCCGAAACTCGTTGAGCGCGGTCGCGTCTTCCTCGCGCACCTCGCGCACGATCAGCCGCGCGGTTTCGTAGTGCATGGTCGGGTCGTCGTCATTGTGCGGCGACGTTCGGGAGTGGTCCCACGTCAGGCCTCGATCTTGTAGACCTCACGCCGGCCGTACTCCACCAGGTCATGGTAGTCCTTCATGATGTTCTCGAATTCCTTCATGTCCTCCTCGCTCTGCCCGGCACCTTGCATCAGGCGCTCGAACTCGTCCATGCTCGAGACCTCCATCTCGGCCACGAGCGTCCAGTACCGCTCGGCGCAGAAGTCGGTCATCACCCGCATCGGCGGCATGCCGGTCTTGGCGCCGAGCTTGTTCATGGCCAGGAACTTCTCGACCATCGGGCGTACCTTGCCCGGCTTGCAGTACATGATCTCGCGGACGAGCAGCATCGGAGTCTCCTCGGTAGGCCCTCACGGGCGTTGGATAGAAACGTGCAGCGTGGTGGTCAGTGGACCACGGTCCGACTTCCTACCACGCCCGGCGCCATCAGCCGATCGAGCGCCGATCGCGGAACGGACCGGCAGCGGACTAGCGCCGCGAGCCGATCGACCGGTGTTCAGGATGCAGGACGTTGGCTGGGACGCAGAAAGCTATCACCCGCGTCAGCGGGCTGCGATAGCGCTTCCGCGGTTACTCCGAGGCTGGACCCGGTCGAGGGCTCGGCGGTCGGGACGAGTGCCCGCATCGGAGACTCCGAGTCACGGACGAATTGCCGGACACTTTTGCTGGTCGTGCCTCCATGCTTCCTTACGGGGCGGGCGAGTTAGGTCCTCGGAACTGCCTGTCGAGGCGAGGAGGGAGATTCTCGTGAAATCCAGCCGTGCGTGCTCGCCGCTGAAGCGGCTTCCGCTCGCCGTCGTCGTCGTAGCCGTCGCCTGCTCGGGTGACGCCGCGCCCCCGGTCCAGCTGGCCGAAGGGGTCACTCCCGCGAGCCTCCAGGCACAGGTCCGGAAGTTCGCGCCGGTCACACTGGGCGCCGACACTACCGGGCTCGACGCCGGGCAGAAGACGGTCATCAAGAGGCTCGTGGAAGCGTCGGCGGTCCTCGACACGGTCTTCCGCCTCCAGGTCTGGCGCGACGACCTCTCGTACGCCGACCGGCTCGCGAGCGCCTCGGGTGCCGGGATGGACGCCGCGCGGGACTACTACGCGATCATGTACGGTCCCTGGGACCGCATCGAAAGCGACGCGCCGTTTCTGGCCGTGGGCGTTAGGCCCGAGGGCGGGGGCTTCTACCCCGAGGACATGACGCGAGACGAGTTCGACGCCTACTTGGCGCAGCACCCCGCCGACAGCGCCGCGTTCACCTCGTACTACACGGTGATCCGCCGGACGCAGGGCGGCCTGGAGGCCGTCCCCTACTCGCGCTTCTACCAGGACCGGCTGGCGCGCGCCGCGAATCTGCTGACGGAAGCGTCGGAAGCGGCGGAAAACCCGACCTTGAGAACGTTCCTCCGGCTCCGCGCCGCGTCGTTCACGTCCGACGACTACTTCGAGAGCGAGGTGGCCTGGGTGGAGCTGTCGGGGAACACCATCGAGCCCACGATCGGGCCCTACGAGGTCTACGAGGACCAGCTCTTCGGGTACAAGGCGTCGTTCGAGACCTTCATCGCCCTCAAAGATGCGGCCGCCAGCGCTCAGCTGACGGGTCTCGTGTCGCACCTCCGGTACCTGGAGGAGCATCTGCCCGAGCCGGACGCCTACAAGAACCTGGACCGCGCGTTCAATTCGCCCATCTCGGTGGTGACCTTGATCTATGCAGCGGGCGAGTCCGGGCCGGGGGTGCAGACGTTGGCGTATAACCTCCCGAACGATCCGAAGGTCCAGCAGGAGCACGGCTCCAAGAAGGTGCTGCTGCGCAACGTCTCGCAGGCCAAGTTCGACAACATCCTCAAGCCACTCACCCGCATCGTGCTCGACTCGGCGCAGGCGTCGGAGGTCACGTTCGAGCCCTACTTCACCCGTACGCTGATGCACGAGCTGTCCCACGGCCTCGGACCCGACTACGTGCATGGCCAGGCGGGGATGACCGTGAACAAGGCGCTCAAGGACCGGTACTCGGCCATCGAGGAAGCCAAGGCCGACGCGGTGGGGACCCACAACCTGGGCGTCCTCGTCCAGCAGCGTGTGTTCGACCCCGAGTTCCTGCACCAGGTTTACATCGCCCACCTGGCCGACCTGTTCCGCTGCGTCCGGTTCGGCGCCACGGAAGCGCACGGGAAGGGCTGCATGACGCAGTTCAACTTCCTGCGCGA
>CAYWNR010000053.1:0-12170 GCA_964459705.1 uncultured Gemmatimonadaceae bacterium
GAACCGCCCTGGATGTAGTTGGGCTGCCAGTCGGACGCGTAGTTGCGGTTGGGGTCGTAGCCGCCGGGCGGATCCTCGTTCACTCGGCCGTCGCCGTCGTTGTCGATCCCCTCGCTCCCCAGCAGCACCCAGTCGCCTTTCTCACCCGGCGGTACCCGCTCCATGATGCGTGGGTCGTCGTGGCTGATGCGATAGTCCCCCTGCCCGGGGACGTACTTCCGGATCTGCTCGATCACGCCGTCGCCGTTCAGGTCGTCCGGGCCGTCTTCGTCGGCCACGCCGTCGCCGTCGTCGTCCACGGGCATGTGCCCGCTCCGGGCGCTCGACCCGGCTTCGTCGAGGAAGAAATCCCGGCCGTCGGGATTCACGGTCGGCACGATGTAGAACACCCGCTCGTCCACCAGCTTGGTCACGTCGTCGATCCGGCCGTAGTTCTCCATCAGGTACCAGATCGTGTACAGCGTGACCTCGGCGCCCTGGATCTCGTTCCCATGCACGTTGGCCTCGATGTACATCGCGGCCTTGTCCATCTCGTTCCCGGTTTTCGGGTTGTTGATGGTCATCACCCACATCTCGCGGCCCTCGTAGCTCTTCCCCACCGCCTGGAGCTTCAAGAACTGGGGCCACGTCTTTTCCATCAGCTTGAGCCGCTCGCCGATCTCGTGGTGATCCAGCCAGCGGTCCCACGTGAGCGGCAGCGTGTGCTCCGGATCCGAGCCGCGCTTGGGTGTCTGCTGGGCGGACATCCGGGGGGCCGCCGCGACCGCGGCTGCCACGAACAGCACCGCCATCGCCAGTCGCTTCGTCGTTTGCCTTGTCATGTCTACCTCAGCGTCACGGTGGCGGTGTCGGTCCCACCCTTCTGGGCCAGCACGCGTAACTGGATGGACGACCCCTGCTGGCCCTTGATCACCCACGTGAACTTCCGGCGACCGCCCGAGCCATCGAGTCGCGGCACCGTGGCCGTCTTGTCGTCGCCGGTGAGCACCGCCTCGGGCGGCACCTGGATCTGCACCGTCGTCGGCTCCACCGATCGGGACACGATCCCGTGTTGCAGCGAGGTCGGGAAATACCCGGCGTTCTCGACCACGGCCGTGACGGTGAACACCCCCCCGCCCTCGTTCTTCACCGACGTCGAGACGAAGTGCACGCGCGGCAGGAGCGAGGCGAGCCGTACCGCGAACGCGGCGTGCGATTTCCCCAGGTCCGCTAGCTCCGCCGCCGGAGGATTCTCGACCGCGTAGGGCCGGAACCCGCCGATCTCGACCTCACCGAGGTCAGGATGGTTGAACGTGGTCCAGTTCACGAACGTGTCGATGCCCGCGGCGTCGAAGGCCGCGAGAATCGTGGCGTCGGCGCCGGGCTGCGCGGATCCCGTCCGCCCTCCAGGCGCCGCTCCCGGCCGGCCGGCCGGTCTCGCGCCGCCGGGCGCGCCGCGCGGCGGAGCGGCGGAGTCAGCGCCCGCCGCATGCGGCAGTCCCCACCCCTCGGTGCTGAACGACGGCACGCCGAACTGGAAGTAACCGTACTGGAAGAACGCGCCCTCGGCCGCGCGGTTGACGCCGACCTTCGTGACGCCGGTGATCTCCTTGTACGCCTTGGAGACGGCCGCGAAGTACTTGAGGTCCGCGCCGTTCACCGTGGTGGCCGGCCGGCGGCCCGAGTTGGGGTCGTTGTCCCGGCCCGGCTGCGCGCCCCGCAGGCGCGGGCCGCCGCCACCACCACGACCGAACCCGAACCCACCGAAGCCAAAGCCCCCACGTTGATCCTGGAACACACCCTTGGAGAAGACGTCCGCGTTGGACGCCAGGGCGAACGCCGGCAGATCGAGCGTGGTGGCGTCCGCCAGGTTCCCACGTGCGTCCGGCGGGGTCACGAGATTGTCCGACAGCCCGTAGGTGAGCATCGCGCCAATGTTCCGGTGCGCCACCACGAAGTCCATCAACGCCCGGCTCTCCGGCTCGCTCACCATGTTCGGGCCCGCGTCCCGCTGCCAGTAGGGATACGCGTGCTGGAAGTTGCGGTCCAGATCCACGCCGCCCGGGCCGTCCTCGTTCAGGAACCCGTCGCCATCGGTATCCCGCCCCTCGACGTACAGCTTGTACGCGCCGACCTCCCCCTGACTCGGATCGGCTTTCTTCATCAAACGCGGCTCGGCCGGGTTCACGATGTACGCGCCCGACGGGTCCAGCTTCCGCATCACCGTGATCATGAAGTCGCCATTCAGGTCCTCGGGCGGATCCTCGTCGATGCGTCCGTCGTTGTCGTCGTCGAAGGCGAGTCCGTTCCCCCGGCGGTCCGTCTTCACCGCGGTGAACATGGCCTCGGCGCCGTCGGGATTGAGGCGCGGGACGACGTACACCACGCTTTCAGCGAGCACGCCCGCGAGGCTCGTGTCGCCGCTTCCGGTCGAGAGCAGATGGCGGATGGTCTCCAACGCCAGCGCGCTTCCGACCAGGTGGTCGCCCGTCAGGTTCCCCACGATCAACAGCCCCGGCCGAGTGTCCACGGGCGCCCCGGAACGGCTGCCGATCTCGACGAGCCAGATGTCCCGACCCTCATGCGATTTCCCGAGCGACCGCATGGTCGCCAGATTGGAGTTGCTTACCAGCGACCGGAGCTCGCGCGTGAGTCCGGTGAAGTCCAGATAGGAAGCCGACTGCGCCTCGAGCCTGCCGAGGGACGCCATCATCATCAGCGTGACGAGCCCCATGGCAGCCTCGAAACGGTGTGTCCCTACGATCCGCACGTTCTCCTCCTTGGACAGCATCGTGATGGGATTTGTGCCTCCAACTCTGTGCCGCGGGACCCGTTGGCGCTAGGGAGGGAAGCGGAGAATGAAGAATGGAACGTGAAGACGCGGAGTGAGAATGCAGAAGGCGGAGTGTACCTTCGGCGACCTCGAGCCGGGGCAGGCGGTGCGGGTGAAGACGGTCGGTGGCTTGCGGTTCGTGACGCGGCTCGGCTACGCGCCGCGCGACTCGGTGGCCGGCGTGTTCGCGCAAGCGGAGACGCCGTTCCAGGCGGAACGGGTGGACTCACTCTGGGTGCACGGGCATGCGGTCGGCACGGGCGCTCTGGTCGGAGCCGTGGTGGCGCCCGGGCGGGTGGGACTTAAGCGTCCGGTTCTAGGCGTTGGGCGGTAGCCGAGACCGTGGCCCGCTCGAGACCCCGACCGCGGGGGGGAACCACGCATCGTGTTGCCGGAACCATGGGTCCCCGGTTATAATTCATCGGTTAGGTAGCGCCCACGCAACGCTGCCGACAACGAGCGAGTGACGGGCGGGACCCACACCCACGAGGCGCTGGTCCCGCCTTTCTCCTTTCAAGGAGACGGCTCATTCGATGAGTGCGACGCGGGCATCCGCGGCCCGCACGCAGGTGCCCGCGGGGGCATGCCCCGCGCGGAACGGATCGTCGAGAGCTACGGCATTGCCGCACTCCGACTACATGACTTTAGGGAGTCCGCAATGCGAATCACCGGAAAAGTGAAGTGGTTCAACGACACCAAGGGGTTCGGCTTCATCACGCCGGACGACGCGGGGCAGAAGGACTGCTTCGTGCATCACTCCGCCATTCAAGCCGGCGGCTACCGGTCGCTGGCGGAAGGCGAGCGGGTGGAGTTTGACCTCGTGCAAGGCGCCAAGGGGCCGGCGGCCGAGAACGTCACGAAGCTCGGGGGCGGCCCGGCCGAGTGAGTCGAGGGGAATCGGGGACCACCCGAATCGATCGGGACGGGATCTCCGGTTCAGACGCCGGTGCCGCCTCACGGGGCGACAGAGAGCGATGACATGCGGCGGTTCATGGTCAAGAAGAGCACGGGTGTCAGGGTGGACTGGTTGAACAACAAAACCGTGTATGAGGGCAAGTTGATGTCGATGACCGCGCGGGTGGTGCGTCTCTACGCGCCGGACCCGGCGAATGCGAAACCGCATGTGGACTTGTCCTACGATTGGGTGATCCCCCTGCGCTGAGGCGCGGGCAGGGATTCGGCGGAAGGCGGCGCGGTGCGCGCTCGCCCGAAGCCAGGGACGCTGGTTGGGTACTGAGGATCTGGAACTGGGACCCCATGCGGGGGCCTCGGTGCCATCACGTCCCACTTCCCACAGTCTGAGGAGGACCGATTGTCCAACACGATCGAGTACAATGGCTATGTGATCGAGCCCGTGACGCGGTTGCGGGAAAAGCCGGCCGGCTGGTCGCTGGCGGTGCACATCACGCCGGTCGGCAGGCGCACAGGCGTACGACGCTGCCGCGCACCGAATACCTACAAGAGCGAGGAACTCGCCATCCGGAACTGCCTCGAGTTCGGCCGGCAGATCGTGGATGGCAAGCTGCACCCAACGGGTGAGCGTCGCCGAGGGCGCTGACGCTCGGCGGGGCCCTCCTTGGGGATGTCCATTATCCTCTGCATGAGGGTGTGACGAAGGATTGCACCGTTGACGGGTCGTCCGGATTGTGCTTGCGGGCGGCCGACACGTCGGGCTCTGCGGGCGGCGTTAGGCCGGCCGATGCACGTCGGGACCAGGGCGTCAAGGCCTTCGTCCCGTCCTACACTTGAATCGGGGAGGCAGTTTGGCGCACGTCACGAGCGTCGGCCAGTTGCTCAAACGACGGCTGAAGGAAACCAACCGTTCTCCAGAACAGCTGGCCGAGGCCGCGCAGGTTCCCACCGAATACATCCTCAAATTGATGGACGGCACGCAGCGCCCCCCCCTGCCGGGGCGCACCGACGTGTATGAGAAGATGACGCGGTTTTTGGGGTTGGGCCGCACCGATCTCGCGACCGGCGCCAGCGCCGAGCGCGCGGCTGCGGCGCCCGAGTCGCCGGCGGCCCCGGGCGCCGCGGTCCGCCGCCTGCTGTTCGCGTTCTGCGAGCCCACCACTGCCGAGGAACTGGAGCGGCGGGCGAAACGGGGGAAGGTGGAGGTAGGGGACTTCATGCAGCGCCTGCTCGACGTGACGCAGGGAAGTGTCCACCGGTTGTTGCACGACCCGGTTGCCCTCCGGATCGCCGCCAACCAACGGGGCACGACGTTCGAAGAAGCCCGGCACCGCGTGCTCGTGTTTCTCGACGCCACACCCGACAGTCTCACCGCCGACGACATCGACGAGTTCATGCGGCCCTACGTGACCCTCTGGGACGTGGACCTCGAGACCGGTGTCTTGCGCGTGGTGCTGCGGGGACACGAGCCCCGCGGGCGAGGCCGCGCGCCGCTCACGCGGCGGGCGCCGCGGATGGCGAGCTAACCCTCACCCGCCCCCTCTCCACCCTGTGGAGAGGGGGTTCTGCACAGACGCGGGAGGTCGCGCAACGCTGGGAGACCGCGCATCTTCCCCTATGTCCTCCGCTGCAACTCCATGATCACCTGGATCGTTCTCTTCGTCACGCTGCTCACCCCGCCGGACTCGGCGGCAGTGCGGCTGCAGTTCCTGGATGTCGGGCAGGGGGACGCGACGCTGATCGTGTCACCCGAGGGAAAGCGGGTTCTTGTGGACGGCGGGCGGAGCCGGACTGACGTCGCCACCGCGTTGCGCGCCGCGGGCGTCGATACGCTGGACCTCGTGGTCGCCACGCACGCCGACGCGGACCACACGGGCGGTCTCGCGGCCGTATTCCAAGCGCTGCACGTCCGCGCCTACCTCGACAACGGCCGCCCACACACGACGGAGACCTACCGTCATCTGATGGAGACCGTGGAGCGCTCGGGCGCGCAGTACCTCGAGGCCGCGGCGCGAACCATCACGCTCGGCAGCGTGACGTTGCGGGTGCTGCCGCCACCATCGGATGCCGAGGGCCAGAACAACGCGTCGGTGGGCCTGGTGCTCGAGTACGGGACCTTCCGCGCGCTGCTGGTGGGTGACGCGGAGCAGGATGAGCTGCGGCATTTCCTGAGGCTCGGCGTGCCGCCTGTGACGGTGCTCAAGGCCTCGCACCACGGAGCGCGGAATGGCGTATCTCCCGGGTGGGTGCAGGCCACGCGGCCGCGCGTCGTCGTCATCTCCGTCGGGGTGCACAACCCGTACGGTCACCCGAGCCCCACGGCCCTCCGCTACTACGGGCGCTACGCCGAGTCCATCTACCGCACCGATCTCCAGGGCCGCATTCTCGTCGAGGGTCGGCGGGATGGATCGTTCACCGTCACTTATCGCGGCCCGGACGGCCGCCCCGCCAGTCGGACGTTCCCACCACCGGAGGCGCGATGACGGCAGGCTCCAGGTTGTACGTCGTGGATCGGTTGGAGGGTCACGTCGCAGTTCTCGTGACCGATGACGGCGAGCAGGTGGATGTACCGAAGACGTCCCTGCCCTTCCGCGTCCGGGAGGGAATGGTGCTACGAGTGACCGTCGACGGTCGCGGCCACCCCGAGTGGCCGAGCGCGGAGCGCGATGAGACCGAGGAGCGCCGGCGGATGGACCATGCGCGCGCGCGGCTCGAGCGGTTGAAGCGGCGGGATCCCGGGGGAGACATCCAATTGTAGATCGCAGGTCGCAGATTGTGAACGGTTTCTGCCATCGTCGTCTGCCCCGCCCGCCCCCTCTTGCGGCCCCCCTGAACGCCGAACGATTCTTCCCACAATGGAATTCCTGAATTTCCTCGTCATTCTCGTGGTCGGGTGGCTCGTGTGGCGCCGACCCGAGCGCGAGCGGCTGGCGTTCCGGCTGCTCGTCGTGAGCTGCCTGCTGATGGTGCTGCTGTTCCTCATCGGCACCCACACGTCGTTCGTACCGGGCGTGAACCTGTGATGGCGCTGTCCCAGGATCGGCTGCGGCTCGTTCTCGCCTGGGTGGTGATCGTTCTGATCGTGGGCCCGGTGGGCGGGGCGCTCTGGCTCGGTGTGGTGCACGGCGACTCGCCCTGTATCCTCTGCTGGGCGCAACGCACGTCGATGATCCTGATCGCGCTGGTCGGACTCTTCGTCCTGCGCTACGGACCCCGCCCCCGCTATCTCGCCATGGCCGTCCTGCTCGGCGCCTGGGGCGTCTTCATGGCGCTCCGCCACTCGGGCCTCCACCTGGCACGCGACGTGGGCCAGGGGTTCAGCACGTCGATCCTGGGGGTCCACACCTATGCCTGGTCGTGGTTCATCCACTGGATCGTCCTGGGTGTGATCGGCGTGTTGATGCTGCTCCTGCGAGAGGGCTTCTCCGAGGGGGAGACCCGCGACCCCGGCCGCACCGGCCGCTTCGCGATGGGGCTCTTCGTGGTGGCCGTCGCCGGGAACGCGGTGCAGGCGTTCATCTCCACGGGGCCACCGCCATTCATCGGTCAAGCCGATCCGGTCCGGATCTCGCTCAATCCGCGCCACTGGGTCTGGATGAACGAGGAGCTGGAAGGACGCATGTCGCTCCGCGGATCCTGGACCATCCCGACGCCGAATCCCGACGCCGAGGACCCCGACCCCGCGCACGGACCGCTGGCGAACCTGCCGACGCTCGCCGTGTCGAGATGGGAGCGCATCACCGCGCGACTCAACGGGGAGCTCACGGACCTGGCCGCAAGTCTCCCCGATCTCCCCGTAAGTCCCTCCTCGCCCGAAGGGAGAGGGGGACAGGGGGTGAGGACTACAGGAGGACAGGGGGTGAGGTATCTCGCCGTCACCGACCACTACGGCGTCTACCTGTTGGACAGCGCCCTCTCCAACGTCGAGCACCACGTGGTGCTCGACCCCGGGTACAGCATCGATCTCACCCCGCTCGCGGGTGCCGCGTTCCTGGGCGACACGCTTGCGGTGCTCTCGACGAACAAGAGTTACGCGTTGCTACGGCCCGATCCCGACGCCGATGCCAACGCTGAGTGGCGGCATTTTCTCGAGACCGGCGGTGGGGTGACCGAGCTGCGACTGGGGCGCTTTGCCACGGTGCGGGCGCGCCAGATGTACGTCCTGTCGCTCGCGTACGACCCGTCGGCGGACGAGCTGATCACGGTGGCGGTGCCGTCTCCACGGCAGCGGCGGTTCGTGGTGTCGCGCTTTGCCCGCGCGGACTTCCTGCTGGCTTCCGAGTTCGTGCCACGCCTCGCGGACGGCCTCACGCCGAGCGGCCCGGGACGCGGTCTGGCGGAGTACGTGGTCACGGGCGCCGCGGTGGCCGATGGGTACCTCTACGCCTTCAGCGCGGCGTATTCCACACTGCTAGTCATTGACCTCCAGGCGGAAACCGTGCGCGCCGCGTACGCGGTGCCGGGCATCGAGCATTCCAGCGGGCTCGCGGTGCGCGGGTCGCAGCTGCTCGTGGTGCAGGCGGATGGTCGGGTGGCGGCGGTGGAGCGGCCAATTCCGTGACGGGACCGGTGGGGCGGCAGCCGGCTCGCGTCTGCGTCGTCGCGTGGACCGGTGCAGGGAGAAACACGGATAGCGGCGACCTTGCTCCTAGCGGGAGCCCGGAGTAGACTCGCGTCTTCATGCCCACTATCGTCAATCGCCGTTCCCTCGCCCTCGCCGGCCTGCTGATCTCGGTTTCCCTGCTCATTCCCGGGCTGATCGCGCCGGTCATCACCTTGCGCGGCACGCTCGATCCAGCGGGCGTCGCGTCTCTCGCGCCGCAGCTGCTGAACCAGGGACTCTCGGACGACGCGATCGCGCAGCTCCGTCCGATGCTCAATCCGGCCCTGCTTCCCATGCTCGACGCGTCGCCCATGGGTCTCAAGGGTGCGCTGGTGATGCAGCTGGGCGGTCAACTGAGCCGGCAGCTCGCGGCGGGTCCGGAGATCGAGATCTACCAGCAAACGCGCAGTATCCTGGGTTCCGTGCGGCATCTGTACCGCGTAGGGAGCCCCATCGCGGCCTCGTTGATCCTCCTGTTCAGTGTGCTCGTGCCCTTCACCAAGGCAAGCCTCGTGATGTGGGCCGTCTTCCATCGCGACCGCCTGCGGCGGAAACGCACGCTCCACTTCGTCGAACTGATCGCCAAGTGGTCCATGGCGGACGTGTTCGCTGTGGCCCTGTTCATCGCGTACCTCGCCGCGCGCGCCAGCCAGACGGCGCCGGGTCCAGGCTTTGTCCCGCAACCCGCCGTCTTCACGGCGACCTTCGGGCCGGGCTTCTACTGGTTCGCGAGCTACTGTCTCGTTTCGCTCGCCACGCAACAGGCCACCGCACGGTGGATCATGGCGGATGACAAACGGGATGACGGGATAACGGGATAACGGGCGACATCCTGCCCTGCCGCACCACCAAGCGACCGGACGCCGGAACCTCACGCCACGAACGCCGTCGATCCACTCGGCGCCCCTCGTCTTCTCTCACGCTCACCACGCCCCATCCCAACGTCCCCCTCTCCGCTTTGCGGAGAGGGGACAGGGGTGAGGGCTCGCGGCGGCGAGCATCTCAGCATGTTGGCGTCCGGCCGTCTATGTTGTCTGTGTTGCCTAGCTCTCACGGAGTCGGTCCCCGATGAAACGCACCACCGCCGCGCCGCTGGTTCTCGTTACCCTCGCCCTCGTCCTGCTGGCTTTGGCCGCCATCCCCGCGTTCGCGGAGTTCGTGACCGACTGGTACTGGTTCCGCCAGATGGACTTCGGGACGGTGTTCACCACGCGCCTGCTGACCAAGATCGGCCTAGGTGTCGGGTTCGGCGCGGCGGCCTTCGTGATCCTCTGGATCAACCTGCGTGTCGCCCAGCGCGGCGTGGTGCCCGATCCCGTGATCGTGCGCATCGGGAATAGCAACCGCGGCGCCGACGTCTACGGGCTGCTGCGCCGGCTGAGCATGCCGCTCGCGCTGATTCTGGCCTTCCCGTTTGGCGCTTCCGCCGTGACCAACTGGCTGACGCTGCGCGCGTTTCTCGCCCGCACGCCCTTCGGCGTCACCGATCCCGTGTTCGGGCACGACGTGGGCTACTACGTGTTCACCCTCCCCGCCGTCGCCGGGTTGCTGGATTGGCTCCTGGGCCTGGTCATCGTGAGCCTGCTGTTCGTGGCGCCGCTCTACCTCATCCGGCGCGACGTCGTGATGATCGGCCGCCGGCTGCACATCGAGCCCGACGCACGGCGCCATGTGGCGGTGCTCATCGCGGCGCTGTTCGCGATCGTCGCCGTGCATCGCTGGTTCGTGGACCTGCCGTCGCTGGTCTATAGCCACCGCGGACCCTTGGTGGGCGCCAGCTACACGGACCTCGCGGTGACGGCACCTGCGCTCCGCGTCACCGCGGTGGTCATTCTCGCGGGCGCGGTGCTCGTACTGTGGGGCGCCCGCGGTCGCCAGTTCGTGCGGAATCTGGTAATCGCCATCGTGCTCGCGGTGGGCGTCAGCATCGCGGGGGCCGGCGCCGCCAGCGCGTTGCAGCAGTTCGGGGTCGCGCCGAACGAGCTGGTGCGCGAGACCCCACAGATCGAGTACCACATCGCCGCCACGCGTGCGGCGTGGGACCTGAATGACGTGACCGTGCGCGACCTCACCGGCGAGCGGGCGCTGTCGCTGGCCGACGTCCGCGCCAACGCCGGGACGATGCGGAACGTCCGGCTGTGGGACCGTGATTTGCTGCTCCAGACGTTCGGGCAGATTCAGTCCATCCGCACCTACTACGACTTCGACGCCGTGGATGACGACCGCTACTGGATCGACGGCGTGTACCGACAGGTGCTGCTCTCCGCGCGGGAGCTGAACCCCGCCGCGCTACCGGCCCGCTCGTTCATCAACGAGCGCCTCACGTATACGCATGGCATGGGCCTGGCGCTCACTCCCGTGAACGAGATGACGCAGGAAGGCCTGCCGGTGCTGTTCATCGAGGACCTGCCGCCCGTCTCGCACGTGTCGCTCAAGGTCACTCGTCCCGGCATCTACTACGGCCAGATCTCGAACGACTACGTGTTCGTGGACACGCACCAGCGGGAGTTCGACTACCCCGCCGGCGACGAGAATGCGTTCACCACGTACGAGGGCAAGGGCGGCGTTCCGGTGCTGGGACTCTGGCGGAAGTTGCTGTACAGTCTCCGGTTCGGCTCGGCCAAGATCCTCCTCTCCGACGACATCACCGGCGAGAGCCGGGTACTCTACCACCGGGAGATCCGCGACCGCGTGCGCACCGCCCTCCCCTTCCTCACATGGGATAGCGATCCGTGCCTGGTGATCACCGACGATGGCCGGCTGGTGTGGATGTTCGACGCGTACACGCGGAGTACCCGCTACCCGTACTCGCAACCCGTCGGCGACGGGACCAACTATCTCCGGAACAGCGTGAAGGCGGTGATCGACGCGTACGACGGCACGGTGACCGCGTACGTGGCGGACCCGACGGATCCGATCATCCAGACGTACGCCAAGATCTTCCCCGGCATCTTCCACCAGATGAGCGAGATGCCCGCCGACATCCGCGCGCATCTCCGCTATCCGGACGACATCTTCCGCGTGCAGACGGCCCTCTATACGCTGTATCACATGCAGCAGCCGGACATCTTCTACCACCGCGAGGATCAGTGGCAGATCCCCACGAGCGTCACCGGCCAAGACGGCAACAGCGATCCATTCCTGCGGCACATGGTGATGAAGCTCCCCGGTGGGTCCAAGGAAGAGTTCATCGTCATGACACCATTCACGCCGCGCGGGAAGGACAACCTGGCGGCGTGGATGGTGGCGCGCATGGACGGCGACCACTACGGCGAGCTGGTGGTCTATCAGTTCCCGCGCCAGAGCCTCGTGTTCGGACCGCGTCAGATCATGAACCGGATCAACCAGAACACCGAGATCTCCCAGCAGGTCTCGCTGTGGGACCAGCGGGGTTCGCAGGTGCTCCGCGGGAACCTGTTAGTCATTCCGATCGAGGAATCCCTGCTCTACGTGCAGGCCATCTACCTCCGCGCCGAAGGCGGGCGCATTCCCGAGCTGAAGCGCATCGTGCTCGCGCATCAGAACCGGGTGGTGATGGCCGAGACCTTCGAGCAGGGGTTGGCCGACCTGTTCGGCGGTCCGGTGGCACCCGATCAGGCACTTCCGCAGCGCATCGCCGCGGCGGCGGCGAGCGCCGGCCCCGGCGCCACAGGCCGAATCGCCGAGCTGATCCGCGAGGCCGGCACCGAATACGAGCGGGCCACCAACGCGCAGCGCGCCGGCGACTGGGCCACCTACGGCGCGGCCATCAAGCGGGTGGGCGAGCTGATCGAGGAGTTGAAAGGGCGGATAGGCGGTTAGGCGGTCAGGCGGTCAGGCGGCTAGGCGGTTAGAAACGGCCCC
>CAYWNR010000054.1:0-12119 GCA_964459705.1 uncultured Gemmatimonadaceae bacterium
CGCGGCCGAGGGCATGGTGCAGGAGGTCCGCCGGCAGTTCAAGGAAATCGTAGGGTTGATGGAGGGCACCGCCAAACCCGACAGCGCCCGGTGCGTGGACATCTCCACGCGCGCCGCGCTGCGCGAGATGGTCCTCCCCGGCGTCACCGCCGTGGCCGCCCCCATCTTCGTCGGCAAGGTCTTCGGCGTGGCGACGCTCGGTGGCATGTTGGCGGGCGCCACGCTCACCGGCGTGATGCTCGCCCTGTTCATGGCGAACGCCGGTGGTGCCTGGGACAACGCCAAGAAGCACATCGAGGGCGGCGCGCACGGTGGGAAGGGCTCGGATCCGCACAAAGCCGCCGTCGTCGGTGACACGGTCGGCGACCCGTTCAAGGACACGAGCGGCCCGAGCATGAACATCCTCATCAAGTTGATGAGCGTGGTGAGTCTCGTCCTGGCGCCGTGGTTCATTTCCTAGCGAGGTACTCGGCTACAGGAGCTGGGTCGTAGGAGTACGGGGAGACGGATAGACGGCAAGACGGTCAGCGGACGGCGGGGCATAGGTGAACGCTGCCTCAGGTTCACCTATACCCCGCCGTCCGCTTGTCTGTCCCTAGACGTCTGGGCGTCTGGGCGTCTAGCTCTTCACCAGCTCGCCTTCCAACAGGATCGCGACGTCGTTGGCGAGGAGCGAGCCTCCTTCTTGCGGCTCCACGTTCCACACAAGCCCCCATTGCCGTCGGTCGACCTTCGTCGTGGCGCGAAACCCGATCCTCTCTCCGCCCCACGGGTCCCTCCCCCGTCCCTGGTCCCTCGCATCGAGGATGATCTCGCGCTGCGTCCCACGGATCGTGAAGTCGCCGGTCACCCGGTACTTGGCACCGTCCCGCGTGACCTTCGTGCTCCGGAACGTGATGTCCGGAAAGCGCTCCGTGTCGAAGAACTCCGCGGAACGGATGTGCGCGTCGCGCTTTTCGTCTCGCGTGTCGACACTGGCAGCGTCGATCGTCGCCTCCATCGCCGAGCCTGCCGGGTCTGCCTCATCGAGGGTCACCGCCGCCCGGAACTTGGTGAAATGCCCACGGACGAGCGCGATCCCCAGGTGCTCCACCGCGAACTCCACGATGGAGTGCGCTGGATCGAGATTCCACGTGGTCACGTGCGATGGGGACACGGTGCCCGCCTTTCGTGTGAGTCCCGTGGTCAGCGCCGCGCCCCGCGCCGCCACCCAACAAGCCCTAGGCAGCCGCCTGCTCGGCTTGACGGACCAGCTCCAGCTCGAGGTTGATCTTCACTTCCTCACCAACGAGGACCCCACCGGTCTCGAGCGCCTTGTTCCACGTGAGACCGAACTCTGACCGGTTGATCACGGCCGTCGCCGAGTAGCCGACGCGCACGTTACCCCACGGGTCCTTGACCAGTCCGCCCGGCGTGACCGTGAGGGGCACTTCCCGCGTGGTCCCCCGGATGGTGAGGTCGCCAAAGACGCGCAGCTTCCCGTGACCCACCGGCTCCACCCGGCGGCTACGATACGTCATCACGGGATGCTCGTCCACGTCGAAGAAGTCCGGGGATCGGAGGTGGGCGTCGCGGTCCGCGTTCCGCGTGTCGATGCTGGCGACCTGTACCGTGACCTCCGCGCGAGCCTCCGCCGGCCGTTCGGGATCCAGCTCGATCATTCCGGAGACGTCGGCGAATCGGCCTTTCACGGTAGAGATCATGAGGTGGCGGACCGCAAATTCCACGTCCGTGTGGCTCGCATCGATCGTCCACAGCTGGGTGTTGTTTCGCATGTCGTTGTCCCTCAATTAGTTAGACGTTTGTCGTCCATCAAATTGGTTACCTACTGTATGTAACTATAGAAAAGTAAGTCACTATTGTCAAGTATGCCAAAATTCCCTACATTTTGATCCATGGAACACATCCCCCCCGTATGCAGTCGATATCACCAGGCAGTGGAGTTGATTGGCCGGCGGTGGGCCGGCGCCATCCTGCGCGTGCTGCTGAGCGGCCGCGCGCGCTACGCGCAGTTGAGCGAGGCCGTTCCGCAGATCAGCGACCGGATGCTCTCGGAGCGGTTGCGGGAACTGGAAGCCGAGGGCCTTGTGGTCCGCCACGTCGCCCCGGACGCGCCGGTCCGCGTGGAGTACGAACTGACGGAGAAGGGCCGCGCGTTGGAGGCGCCCATCATGGCGATCGCCGCCTGGGCGGAACGGTATATCCCCCTGCCCGAGCTGCGGGACGTCGGGTAGCGCCCTGCTTCACCGATCGACCTTGCCCTCAACGCCGTGACCGCGCGGGCGTCGTTCTTCCAATCGCCTGCCGCCTTCCGGACGTGGCTCACGCGTCACCATGACGGGGCGCGTGAATTGTGGCTTGGCTTTTACACGAAGACCTCCGGCAAGGGCGGCATCACCTACCCCGAAGCGCTGGATGAGGCGCTGTGCTTCGGCTGGATCGACGGGGTCCGCAAGAGCGTCGACGCGACCAGCTACACGATTCGGTTCACGCCGCGGAAACCCCAGAGCAAGTGGAGCGCCGTCAACGTCCGCCACGTAAGGCGGTTGTCGGCGGAGGGACGCATGCGGCCGGCGGGGCTCGCGGCGTTCGAGCGGCGTGGTCCGCAGCGCGCGGGCTACTCATTCGAGGAACGCCCCCAGACACTGCCCCCCGTGTATGCGAAGCGGTTCCGGGCCCGCAAGCGGGCGTGGACCTTCTTCCAGCAGCAGGCACCGTGGTATCGGCGGACGTCGGTGTTCTGGGTGGTGAGCGCCAAGAAGGAAGCGACGCGCGAGCGTCGTCTGGGCACGCTCATCGACTACTCGGCCAAGGGCGAGCGCATTCCGATGCTCACTCCCGCCAAGTAGGGGGTCGGTTGGAGGAGGTGGGGATGGGTGCGCAGGACAGACGGCAAGACGGCAAGACGGACAGCGGACGGATGGGTCGAAGGTCGCCGGCGTATCCCTTTCACCTAACGCTCACCGTCCGCTTGCCGTCTGTCCGTCTTGGCGTCTATCCTAGGTCCCATCACCCCTTGATCCACCACCTTTCGCCTACCGGATAATGCAGGACCTCCGCTACGCCCTTCGCACCCTCGCCCGGAACCCCGCGTACACCCTCGCCGCCGTGCTGACGCTTGCGCTCGGCCTCGGCGCTACGACCGCGGTGTTTTCCCTCGCGCGGGGCATTCTGCTCGACGCCCTGCCCTACGCGCATCCCGACCGCCTGATCGAGGTCTACGAACAGAACCCGCAAGGCGGCATCCGGCCCTTGTCGTACCCCACCTTCCAGGACTGGCGGGGGACCGTGGGCAACGCCGTCGACGGATTGGCATTCGTCTACGGGATGGCCCCCCTGATGCCCACGCCCGATGGCCCGACGCCCGTGCTGACCGCGTTCGTGAGCGACGGCTTCTTTCCCACGCTGGGTGTGTCCCCAATGCTCGGGCGACTCATTACGGGCGCCGAGGCTCCGTCCGACGCGGGCATCGTGGTCGCATCGTATGACTTCTGGACCCAGTACCTGGGGAGCGATCCCGCGGCCATCGGACGGACGATCGTGCTCGACAATCGCACGTTTGTCGTGGTTGGCGTCACGCCTCGTGAGGTGGCCTACCCTTCGTGGGCACGAGTGTGGGCGCCGCTGCACGCGCTTTCGGAAGCCGGGCAGCGTGCGCTCGCACGGCGCGACCGCCATGCGGACGGCGCGGTGGTGGCCCGGGTGCGCGCGGGTGGCTCGGTGACCAGTGCCGCTGAGACGTTCGCGCGCGCCGCCGAGCTTCAGGCGACCGCCTATCCCGAAACAGGGGACGGATGGACCGGCGTCCAGCTGACCCGATTGCGGGACCGGATTCTCGGCGACGCGTCGCAACGATTGACGGTGCTCGCGGTGACGGTCCTGCTCGTCCTCGTGTTGGCGTGTGTCAATGTCATGGGGCTAGCCCTGGTGCGCGTCACCGCTCGCGGCCGCGAGCTGGCCGTGCGCGCGGCTCTTGGCGCGGGGCGATTCCAGGTCACCCGACTGCTCGGGATAGAAAGTCTGGTCGTGGCGTTGGCCGGCGCCGGGCTCGGCATTGGGATCTCCATCGCGACGACGCGGTACCTGCAGGCCGCGGCGCCGTCGTTTCTCCCGCGGCTCGCGAACGTCCGCATGGGGGTGGATACCCTCGCCGTGGGGTTCGTGCTCGCCATGATCGTCGCCGTCGTGCTCGCCGTCGGTCCGGCATGGGTGGCGGCCCGCATCGGACCACGCGGGGTCCTCGGAGCCGCGCGCGCGGGCAGCGCGCGCCGAGGCGAGGGTCGTGTGCGATCGGCCCTCGTCGCCCTGCAACTCGCCGTCGCCCTCGCGTTGCTCGCGGGTACCGGTCTGCTGGTTCGTACCCTCGTGGCCCTCGGCGACGTGGATCCCGGGTTCGATCCCGACCGGCTGCTGACCGTGCGGATCCGGCCACCGGCGGCCCGGTACGGCGACCCCGAGCACCTGGTCGGGCTGTATCGTCGGCTCGAGGAAGCGGCGGCCGCGGTGCCGGGGGTCGCGGATGTCGCTCTCTCGAATCATCTCCCGGTGGGCGGCTCGTGGATGCCGACGCCGATCGAGATCGCGGGACGCACATCCGCGAGTGCGGCGGAACAAGCGCTCTTCCGCACGATCTCGCCCACCTACTTCGCGACCATGCGGATTCCCCTCGTTGCGGGGCGGGCCTTCAGAGCGGGCGACCTCACCGGCGAGCCCGTCGCGATCGTGAACCGAATGTTGGTCAGCCGCTACTGGCCCAACGAGGACCCACTGGGACAGTCGCTCACCGTCCATCGCTCCGTCCAGGGACGCAGCGACTTCGGGCAGCCGGTTCGGGTCCGGATCGTCGGCGTCGTTGGTGATGTGCGCCACCTCGGCATCGATCAGCCGCTCTGGCCCGAGGTCTACCTGCCCTACGTCGTGAATCCGCCCACGTGGATTCAACTGGCGGTGCGGGTTCGCGGCGATCCCAGCACGGTGATCCCCGCGCTCCGGGAACGGCTCGCGTCCATCGAGCCCCTCCTGCCGCTGGCGGACGCGTTTGACACGCTGGAGAACCGCCTGGCCCGCGGCCGGGCGCCGCGGGCGTTCATGGCGCAAGTGGTGAGCGCGTTCGCCATCGTCGCCTTGCTGCTCGCGGCGGTTGGCGTATGGGGCATCACCGCGTACACGGTGGCGCGCCGCCGCTTTGAGATCGGCGTGCGGGTGGCGCTCGGAGCCAATGCCGCACACGTCCCCTTCACGCTCGTCACCGCCACCCTCCCGGTGGTCGCCGCCGCCCTGGTGGTCGGATCGGCGGGCGCGCTCGTGCTCGGTCGGGTGATGCGGAGCCAGTTGTTCGGCGTCGCCGCAACTGACCCGGTAGCGCTCGCCGCCGCGGCCGTCGTGCTGGTCGGTGTGACGCTCCTCGCCACCTACCTGCCGGCTCGGCGGGCAGCCAAGATCGACCCGGCGAGCGTCCTTCGCACCGAATAGGGGGTTGGGGAAAAGGGGACGGGAGAAAGGGCCTAGGATAGACGGCAAGACGGCAAGACGGACAGCGGACGGGCCGGTGGAAGGCCGTAGGCGCATCCCTTTCGCCTAGCGCTCGCCGTCCGCTTGCCGTCTGTCCGTCTTGCCGTCTGTCCTTGCTCCTACCCCCGTGCTCCCACTACCTTTCGCCTCCGAAAAATGAACCCTGCTCCGCCCGCACCGGTCGGAGCCTCACGTCCAGAGGGAGGTGCAATGACTCGGCATTACGAGATCGTCTACATTTTTGACAGTGCGCTCGAAGAAGCGCAGGTGAACGAGCACCTGGACCGGTTCCACGGTCTACTCGCCTCGCCCGAGAAGCCCGAACCCATCACTTCCGTCAATCATTGGGGCAAGCGCCAGCTCGCCTACCAGATCGCTGGGAAGGAAACCGGCTACTACGTCGTCACGCAGTTCGAGGCGCCAGGTACCGTCCTCCCCGAGTTCGAGCGGGCGATCAAGCTCGATGATCAGGTGATTCGCCACCTGCTCGTCCTCAATGAGGGCGAAGCCCCACGGCCCCCGCGGACGCAGGATGACGACAACGGCGGGCCTGGGAACGACAGCAGCGAGGAGAACGACTGATGCGACGCCGATCGAAGACGTGTTCCGTCTGCGAGTCGGGGGTGCGAGTGCTCGACTACAAAGATGAGCGGGCGTTGTCCCGGTTCACGACCGAGCGCGGGAAGATCCTGCCCGCGCGCCTTTCGGGAATGTGCGCGCGTCATCAGCGCCAGTTGGCGACCGCGGTGAAGCGGGCTCGGCACCTGGCCCTGATGCCGTACGTCCGGGGCGCCGGGCGCTAGCCCGGCCCACCGGTCGGGTCGTGGGCGCCCTCACCCAAGCCCTCGTGGCGCCGGTCGCCCTCGTGGCGTTGCCGGTGGCCTGTTTGCTGCTGGTCGCACGGTCGCGACGGCCCATTGCCGTGGCGGCTGGGATCGCCAGCGGGTTGTTTGCCGTGTCTTGGCTGCTGAGTACGGGCGAGCTGCCGGACCAGGTCATGCGATCCGCCGCCGTGGTGACGACCGCGGCGTTCGCGGTGACGTCCGCCCAGACACGGTGGACGTTCACGCACCGAGCCTTGTTTTCGCTGGGCGTGGCGGCCGTGGCGCTGGCGGGCGGTTTCCTGGTGCTTGGCTGGTCCTGGAATCGGCTGCACTGGTGGGTGAGCTTCCGCACCGGCGCCGCCCTCCGCCTCGTGCTGGCCGCGGCGGTGCCGCAGGACCCGAGTGTCGCGACCATAAACCTCGATCAGCCCGGCTTCGACGAGATCCTCCACAGCATGGTGCAAACAACGGCCGACCTGTTTCCCGCCGCGCTCGCGCTGCAACTTCTCGTGGGCCTGGCACTCGCGGCGGCGGTCGCGCCGCGCCTGGCGCGCGTACCGGTGGGCCGGCCGATGGACCAGTTGTCGGACTTCCGGTTTTCCGAACATCTTGGGTGGGTGCTGGCCGCGTCGCTGGTGCTGCTGCTCGTCCCGGGACTGACCCGCGCGAGACCGGTGGCGTTGAACCTGCTGGTGGTGATGGGGGTGTTGTACGGCGTGCGGGGGATCGCGGTGGTCGCCGCGGGCCTCAGGGCGGTCGGAGGCGGCGTGCTGCTGTACGCCATCGCGGCGATCGCCATATTCTTCCTCTTGCCCGCCGTCGTGCTGTTGGGGGTTCTCGACGCTGGGCTCAATCTGCGGCGCCGTCGAGTGCCGCGATCGGGAGCGTAACGGACTATGGATGTGATTCTGCGCCAGGACGTGAGCGATCTCGGCAAGGCCGGACAGATCGTGAAGGTGAAGGACGGCTACGGCCGTAACTACTTGATTCCACGGGGGTTGGCGTACGCCGCCACCACGAGCAACAAGGCCCGCGTGGAGTCGGAGGCCCGGCGCCGCAACGAGATGATCGTCCGGCAGCAGGGGGATGCCGCGGAGTTGGCGGCCCGCCTAGTGGCCACCGACCTGACGTTCCAGGTCCAAGCCGGTGAGGGCGACAAGCTGTTTGGCTCTGTGACCTCCGCGGATATCGCCGCTCGCCTGGCCGAGTTGGGACATGTCATCGACAAGCGGATCATCGAGCTCCGGGAGCCGATCAAGATGGTGGGCGTGTACAAGGTCCCCGTGCGGCTCCACCCGGATGTCCGTCCCGAGCTGCGTGTGTGGGTGGTGAAGAGCTGACATGACGGTCGCGCCAATCGGGATCGGCTATCTCGACGGAGCGCGATTGCGCCGGTCGCTCCTGGCCGCGGCGGATTGGGTGGACGCCGGCCGGGACGAGCTCAACCGCATCAACGTGTTCCCGGTCCCGGACGGCGACACCGGCACCAACTTCGCCATGACGCTCCGGGCCGTGGCCAGTGGCGTCCGTGGGTTGGGCGACCGGGCGTCGCTATCGACGGTGACGCGCGCCATGACCGATGCGTGTGTCATGGCGGCGCGGGGCAACTCGGGAATCCTGCTCTCACAGTTCCTGCTGGGCTTCCGCGACGCCATCGGCGCCCGCGAGGTGGCTTCGGCCGCGGAGGTAGCGGCCGCCATCCGGGCGGGGGCCGTGCGGTTGCGCGAGTCCCTCGACGAGCCGGTCGAAGGCACGATCCTGACGGTGTCGCGCGAGGTGGCGGAAGAAGCCGAACGCGCGTCGTCGGAGTCGGACAACTTCGAGCACGTCATGCGCCGGGCGCTCGATCAGGCGCAGCAGTCCCTCGCCCGGACGCCGGACCTCCTCCCCCCCCTCAAGGAATCCGGCGTCGTGGACGCGGGTGCCAAGGCGTTCGTCCTCCTGCTCGAGGGCATCGTCCGGTTGATCGACGGCGATCCCATCGTCCCCATCGCCCAGGCGCCCGTGTTCGAGGTCCCGTACGCGGCCGCCCAGGCCGAGGTCGCCGCCGATCGGGATTTCAGATTTTGCACGGAGGTGCTGGTCCGCGGGACGACCCTGCCGCCGGCAACGGAAGTGCGGGTGGCCCTGCGCGCGTTTGGCGGCTCGATCGTGGTGCTGGCCGCCGACGACCTGCTCAAGATGCACGTGCACACCAACACCCCCGACCAGGTGTTCGCGCTGGCGGCGCAGTGGGGAACGATCGAGACCACCAAAGCCGACGACATGCGGGCGCAGCATCGTGCGCTGGAGGAGACGAAGAAGCGCCTCACCGTGGTCGTCGATTCGTCCTGCGATCTGCCCGATGAGATCGTCGACCGCTACGGGATGGTCGTCGTTCCGGTGCTCGTGATCGAGGGAGAGAAGACCTACCTGGATCGGATCGGCATTGAACGGGGCGAGCTCTATCGCCGGATGCTGGACGGCGCGGTCTTCACGACGTCCCAGCCCTCCCCAGCCGCGTTCGTTCAGGGATTCGAGGACGCCCTGTCGGGGGCCGATGCGGTGCTCGCCATACTGCTCGCCAAGGCGCTGTCCGGCACGTTCGCGTCGGGGCAGGCGGCGGCGCGGGCACTCGGAGGGCCCATCGGCCTGGTCGATTCACGGTCGGTCTCGCTGGGACTCGGCCTGCTCGCGCTCCGCGGCGCCGAGCTGGTCGAGGAGGGCTGGAGCGCGGAGGCGATCGCCGCCGAGCTGAACCGGGTGCGCGATCAGTCCGGGGGGCTGTTTACGGTCGACATCTTCGACAACCTGCTGCGGTCGGGGCGCGTGGGACGGGGCCGGGCGTGGATCGGCTCGCTACTGGACGTGAAGCCGATCCTCGAGGTCGGCCCCGAGGGCCGCATCGTCCCGCTCGACCGCGTGCGGGGGCGGGAGGCGCTCGTGCCGCGGGTGCTGCGTCACCTCGAGCGGCGCCTCACCCCGCGGCCGGAGCGGCTCCGGATTGGCATCGTGCACGCTCACGCACCCGAGGTCGCGGAGCGGCTGCGCGTGGATATCGAGACGCGGTTCGCGCCGCGCGACTGCTTCGTGGGTGAAGTCACAGCCGCCCTGGGCGTGCATACGGGTCCCGGCGCGTGGGGTATATTCTATCAGGTCGAGGACCCGACCCCTTCACGGTAGGCAGCGAGTATTCATCCACGTCAGGAACCAACCCGCCACCGGGGCGCTAAGAAGAAGAAGGGGACCGTCGAGCGCGACGTGCGCCGGGCGGTGGAGGCCCTCACGGAACGGAAGGCGCAGGGCGTGTTGGTGCTCGACCTGCGTGGACTGAGCGACGCCGCCGATTTCTTCGTCATCGCGTCGGGAACGTCCGACACGCACGTGCGCTCGGCCGCCGATCACGTCATCGAAGTGCTCTCGGATGCTGGGGTGCGCGCCCACCACGCCGAGGGCCTGACCCAGGGGCGTTGGGCGCTGCTCGATTTCGTGGATTTCGTGGTCCATGTCTTTCATCCGAGCCAGCGGGACTTCTACCAACTCGAGCGGCTGTGGGCCGACGCGCCCCGGCTCGCCCTGGACGGTGCGTAGCCTGTCCCGCCCGCTGGCGCGGGCGGCGGGGTGGATCGTCCTCCTGGGCGCGCTGCCCTTGCCGGCGGCGGCGCAGTACTTCGGCCAGAACAAAGTCCAGTATCGCCACCTCAAGTTCTCGGTCATCGCCACCGAGCACTTCGACGTCCATTTCTACGAGGAGGAGCGCGCCGCGGCCGTCGACGCCGCGCGCATGGCCGAGCGGGCCTACGGTCGCCTGTCGCGCATTCTGAACCATCAGTACCGCGAGCGGCAACCGATCATCCTGTGGGCGTCGCATACCGAGTTCCAGCAGAACAACATCACCGACATCAGCGACGCCACGGGGGGCGTCACCGACGCCTATCGAAACCGCATCATGCTGCCGTTCACGGGCTCGTACGCGGACTTCGAGCACGTGCTCCAGCACGAGATGGTGCATCAGTTCCAGTACGACGTCTTCGCGCGCGGGCGGATCGGCGCCGGGATTCCGCGCCTGATCGCGGTGCAACCGCCGCTGTGGTTCTTCGAGGGGATGGCCGAGTACCTATCGCTCGGACCCGTGACGCCGTTGACCGCCGCGTGGCTACGCAATGCGGCGCTCGAAGGTCATCTCCCCACGATCGAACAGATGACCTACGACCCCTCGGTGTTCCCGTATCGGTACGGCCACGCGCTGATGGCGTACATCGGCGCGCGCTGGGGGGACGAGGTCATCGGCGAGATCCTGCACGCCGTGGCGGCGTCGGGCATGGAGGCGGGGTTCCAGCAGGCCCTGCACATGTCGCTCGACCAACTGTCGGAGGAGTGGCGGTACGCCGTTCGCCGGGAGTACCTGCCGATGATCGCGGACTACCAGCCGGCGCGCCTCTTCGCTCGGCGGGGGCTGGACGAGCGGCGCTCCGGCGGCTCGATTCACGTCTCCCCCGCCCTTTCCCCCGACGGATCCCGCATCGCCTTCCTGTCGGAGGGCCGCTCGTACTTCGTGGATCTCTGGGTCGCCGACCTGGAGACCGGGCGCGGAGTGCACCGCCTCTCGAAGAGCGCGTTCAGCACGGACCTCGAGAACCTCCGCTACCTCTACTCGACGGGCTCCTGGTCTCCCGACGGCCGCGCGTTCGCGATCGCCGCCAAGCATGGCGGCCGGGACGATCTCGTGATCTTCGACATGCAGCGGGACCGCGTGTCCCGGAGGATTCCGATCGCGCTGCACGGCGTGACGACCCCCTCCTGGTCACCGGACGGGACGCAACTGGTGTTCACGGGCGACGACGGGGGCCTGACGGACCTCTACATCGTCCATGCCGACGGGACGGGACTACGTCGTCTCACCAACGACAAGTACGCGGACCTGCAACCGGCCTGGTCACCGGATGGCCGGACAATCGCCTTCGTCACCGACCGCGGCCCCGAAACCAATTTCCAGACCTTGCGGTTCGCCCCCCTGCGCATCGGGCTCTACGACGTGGCGACCGGGACGATTCGGGTGCTGGATCAGCTCGAGGGCCGCAACATCAATCCCCAATGGGCGCCGGACAGCCGGTCGTTCGCCTACGTCTCCGATCGCACTGGCGTCGCCAACGTCTTCCTCCATGACCTCGACGACGGCGCGGACTACCAACTGACCAACGTCCTGACCGCGGTCACGGGCATCACCGAGCTCTCGCCGGCCATCAGCTGGGCCGTCCAGGCCGACCGCCTCGCCTTCACGTACTACGAAGGCCGTGATTTCACATACAACGTGTATTGGGTTGACGACCCGCGCGCCCTGAAACGGCAACCGTGGGCGCCGCGGGGCGCGCCGGCAACGGTGACCCGCCGCCCATCCGATACGCCTCCCCTCTTCGCCGATCGGACGTTCGCGGATACGGGGTCCGTGCTGCGACGCCCCCCGTTGCTCGCGCCCCCCTCGGGGTCGTACTACCGGGGAGCCGGCGGCATCCGCGAGTCCGCGCGGTCCCCCGTCCGGAGGGGAGGCGCCGTCGGCCCGCTCACCGTCAAGCAACTCCTCGACAGTGCCGCCCTGGCGCTGCCCGACACGAGTGCGTTCACGTATCGTCCATACCATGCGGCCCTCGCGCCGGACTACATCGCCCAACCCTCCATCGGCTACACCCGTGACAATTTCGGGCAGGGATTCTACGGCGGGGCGGCCATCCAGCTGTCGGACCTGCTGAGCAATCGCCAGATGCTCCTCGCGGCACAGATCAACGGCCGCATCGACGAAGCGCAGGC
>CAYWNR010000055.1:0-12109 GCA_964459705.1 uncultured Gemmatimonadaceae bacterium
GCGTGATCCTGCCGCGCGCGGCGCCTCGCCGGAAGGCCATGGAGTGGATTCTGCTGGGCGAGGAGATCCCCGCGGACGAGCTCGCGTCGTTCGGCTTGGTGAACCGCGTGTTCGACGACGCGGAGTTCGGGCCGGGCCTGGAGCGCTTTGTCGCGAAGCTCACCGCCAACTCGGGGCCGGTGCTGCAGCTCGCCCGCCGCGCGCAGACCGAGTCCTATTACGCCACCTACGAGGAAGCCTTGTACAAAGTCGAGAACCTGTACCTGCGCGACTTGATGGCGTTGCGCGACGCGCAGACGGGTGTGCAGGACCATCTGGCCGGACGGGAGGTTCGGTGGGAGCACGCCTAGCACCCGGACTCGCGTTCCTCGTCGTCGCGCTCGCGTGCGGTGGGTCATCAGGCGCGGGGGATCAGGCCCCGGCTCCGGCCCCGGTGCTTCCGCTGCCGACCGCGGGCATCTCGGGCGAGGTGGTGACCGTCTATCCCCTGACGCTCATTGCCGCGGCCGAGGATTTGGGGTGGCAAGCGGCGCTCGGCCAGCGCCGCGCGGCTCTCGATCGGGTAGACAGCATCATCGGCGCGCTTCTCGTCGAGCGCTCGCCGGAGGTGCGGTGGGTATTGCCCGCGCAGCTGCGGCATGCCGCCGCGCGCGCCCCCGGCCTGCTCGCGAACCCGGACCAGATCGGGACGGCGTTGCTCCGGGCACCCGATGCCTCCAAGATCCCCGACCCGCTCCGCAGTCAAATGCGCGCGCTCAACGGAGTCGCCGGCGATCGGTTCGCCCTGGTGCCAGCCGCGCTCGTATTCGTCGTGAGTCCCGAAGGCGGTGGGGAGGCGGAGTTGAGCATCGTACTGGCGGATGTGCGAACCGGCCTCATCGGGTGGCGGACGGTCGCGCGCGGTCGCGGTGCCGACCCATGGTCCGCGCTCCGCGCCGCGTTCAAAGCGCTGACGCCAGGACTGCCGTGACCTACGTCGTCACACTCATCCCTGGGGACGGCATTGGCCCGGAGATCACGTCGGCGGTGTTGCGGGTCCTGGACGCCGCCGGGGCCGAGATCACCTGGGATCGCCAACTCGCGGGCATGGCGGCGCTCGACGCGACCGGTGACCCGCTGCCGGGTGACACGCTCGAGAGCGTGCGCGGCAACCGGATCGTGTTGAAGGGACCGCTCACCACCCCGGTCGGCCAGGGCTATCGCTCCGTCAACGTGGCGCTACGCAAGGAATTCGACCTGTACGCGAACGTCCGCCCCGCGAAGACGCTGATCCCCGGCGGCCGGTACGACAACGTGGACATCGTGTTGGTGCGGGAGAATACGGAGGGACTGTACATCGGCTTCGAGACCTACATCGCCGTGGGCGGCGACCCCCGGGCGGTGGCGCAATCCACGGCCATCGTTACGCGGCAGGGATGCGAGCGCATCGTGCGCTACGCGTTCGAGTACGCGGTGCGCCACGGGCGGCGCCGCGTCACCATCGTGCACAAGGCCAACATCCTCAAGACGGTGAGCGGCCTCTTCCTCACCGTCGCGCGGGAAATTGCCGAGGACTATCATAGCCGGGTGGAGGTGAACGACGTCATCATCGATGCGTGCGCGATGAAGCTGGTGCTCGATCCGAGCCAGTTTGATGTGATGGTGACGACCAACATGTTCGGCGACATCCTGAGCGACGAGATCGCCGGGCTCGTGGGCGGTCTCGGCCTGGCGCCGGGGGCCAACGTGGGGTCGAACGGCGCGCTGTTCGAGGCGGTGCATGGTTCCGCGCCGGATATCGCGGGGCAGGGTGTGGCGAATCCGACGGCGCTCCTCCTGGCCGCGTGCATGATGCTCGACCATCTTGGGGATCCCGCGCGGGCCGAGCGCATTCGCGCCGCGGTCGGAACCACCTTGCGCGACGACGCCGTACGGACGCGGGACTTGGGAGGCCATGCTTCGACGGACGAGTTCGCTGTCGCCGTCGTTCGGCGGCTTGCGTGAACGCGAGTGCCCGCGGTGTCGCCGTGCCGTGGAGCTCGCGTTGGGCGAGCTGTGCGATGCCTGCCGGCACGAGATCACGCAGCGCGCCGGGAGGGTGTCGCGGTGGGTGAGCCTGGTCACGACGGTTGCCTTCGGCGGATATGTGATGGTCGTGCTCCCGCCCCTGCAGATGCCGCGGCTAGTGGGTGGTGCCGCGACGCTCGCTTGGTTCCTGCTCGTGCGACGCATCGTGCGACAGCTGGCGGTCGAGTGGTTCCACACCCACTGATGGCGGGCGCGTGAGCCCGAGCATCATCCACCTCTCGGATCCGCATTTCGGCGGGTGCGCGGACCTCGCGCAAATCGAGGCCGTGGAAGCGCTCATCCCCGATCTCCAGCCGGACGCGATCGTGATCTCGGGTGACCTGAGCCAGCGCGCGCGCCACGGAGAATTCCAGCGCGCGCGGGCGTTCGTCCGCGAACTCGGGCGCTCGGCCCCGGTCCACGTCATTCCGGGTAATCACGACGTGCAGTGGTGGCGCCGGCCGTTCGTCCCCTTCGGTCGCGCCGGGAAGTACGGGAAGTACCGCCGGTACTTCGGGCAGGAGCTCACGCCCACACTCGACTTGCCGGGCATGATGGTCACGGGCGCGCTCACGTCCCATGGTGTTGCGTGGGGATCGTTGACGATGCGCCTCCGCGATATTGCGGTGAAGGGTCATCTCCCACGCCGGGAGGTAGTGCGTACGACGGGGGTGTTCGCCCATGCCCGACCGGAGCAGGCGCGGGTGCTGGTGCTGCATCACAACGTGCTGCGCGGGGAGTTGTCGCAACGGATGGGACTCGCGCGGTGGCGAACGGCCCAGCGCCGGATCGTGGCCAGTGGCGCGGACCTCGTGTTGTGCGGCCACGACCACCAGGAGCAAGTCGACACGCTCGATGGCGTGGTCGTGGCGTGCGCGGGTACGTTGTCCACCCGATCGCGCGGGGCGCGTGCCTCGGTGTTCTTCCGGGTCGTACTCGAGGCGGAGGCCATCCACGTCGAGCACTACCGGTGGGACGCGGAACGCGGGCTGTTCCGACAATCCGACCGGCATCAGTTCGCACGCAAGACGAACGTAAACGTGAAGCCTGAAGCGCGGGTGAAAGGCGAGAGTCGCTAGCGTTGTCGGCTAACGGCTAACGGCTAACGGCTAACGGCTAACGGCTAACGGCTAACGGCTAACGGCACACACTATAGGTGGGAGGCTCGATGGCATTTGACGGCGTCGATTTCTACGAGGTCGACTCGTTGCTGAGCGAGGAAGAGCGTGCCGTGCGAGACACGGTACGTCGCTTCGTCGATGACGAGGTCATGCCCATCATCGCGGAGCACTACATCGCGGGGTCGTTCCCGCGCGCCCTCATTCCGAAGATGGGCGAACTGGGGATGTACGGGGCGAACCTCCCCGAGGAGTATGGGTGTGCCGGCCTGAACAACGTCGCGTACGGCCTCATCATGCAGGAGCTGGAGCGCGGGGACTCGGGCGTGCGCTCGTTCGCGTCCGTGCAGGGCGCGCTCGTGATGTACCCCATCTATACGTTCGGGTCGGAGGAACAGCGGCGGACATGGCTACCCAAGCTCGCCACGGGAGAGTTGATCGGTTGCTTCGGCCTCACGGAGCCGGATTTCGGCTCGAACCCCGGCGGCATGATCACCACGGCCCGCGAAACGGGAGACGGTTGGGTGCTCAATGGGGCCAAGATGTGGATCACCAATGGTTCCCTGGCGCATGTCGCCGTGGTGTGGGCCAAAACGGGCACGATCGACGACCCGGCGTCCATTCGTGGGTTCATCGTGCCGACGGATACGCCGGGCTTCACGGCCAAGGACCAGAAGGGGAAGCTCAGCCTCCGGGCGAGCGACACGAGCGAGCTGGTGCTGGAGGACGTGCACGTTGGGAAGGACGCCTTGATGCCGAAGAGCGCGGGGCTCAAATGCCCGCTGATGTGCCTGACCCAGGCGCGATACGGTATCGCCTGGGGCGGCGTCGGCGCGGCGATGGCGTGCTACGACGAAGCGCTTTCGTACGCCAAGGCCCGCGTGATGTTCGACCGTCCGATCGCCGCGTTCCAGCTGCAGCAGGCGCGTCTGGCTGACATGCTGACGGAGATCACGAAAGCCCAGCTGCTGTGCGTGCAACTCGGCCGGCTGAAGGACCGAGGTACGATGATCCCGCAGCAGGTCTCGCTCGCCAAACGCAACAATGTGGACATGGCGGCCGAGTGCGCCCGCGAGACGCGGCGCCTACTGGGCGCCAACGGGATTCTGATTGAGTACCAGGCGATGCGTCACCTCGCGAATCTCGAGAGCGTGTATACGTACGAAGGAACGCACGACATGCACACGCTCATCCTCGGCGAGAAGGTGACGGGGATCTCGGCCTTCGGAGGATAGCCGTTAGCCGTTAGCCGTCCAACCGCTGGCGGTTGGCCGGTGGCCGCAGCCATGCGCGCCGGCAAACGGGCAAGCGACAAACGACATGGCCTAACCCCCTCTCCTAATGTGACTTGACGCTGCCTTGCGGCGCAAATCCGAGCTTGGTTCCAGAACTTGCTCGGAGGCAGCATGCAGACGTCGACGTCACCCATCCGTCCACCCCACGCCATCGGGCGGCGTGCCGCCCTGCGGCGCGTAGGGGCGATCCTGTTGGGAGTCGGCGCCACGGGCTGTGCCCGTGATGTGGTTCTCCACGTCCTGTACCCGGACGCCGGGAACCTCGACGAGGACTTCGTCCGGCGCATTCTCACCGCGTTCGTGGCGACCGTCGTGCCGGAGTGCGACGCGCCGTCGCGGATCGAGCGGCTGTTCGCGGACCCCTCCTTGCCGATGGCGGATTTCCATCAAGTGCTCGCGATCGACCTCGTTCGCCGCACGCGCGAGCGGGCCGGCCACGATCGCTTCGACCGCCTTGCCCCCGGCGAGCGCGCGGCCGTGATCGCCAACGGGCTGGCGGCCGGGGGGATCGCGGGCCGTCTCTACAACGGCGCGGTGCTGTTCAGCCAGGTGATGATCTACGCCGGTTTCGGCACCGATGACGGCTCTTGCCCGCTGATCGGATTCGAAGGGCCGTTCCACTTCCGCGGCTACGCCGAGCAGACGTACCCCGACCCGGAGCGCTTCTTCGCGCCGGCGCTCACCCCAGACGGGAATCCCTGGTAGGAGGTACCATGCGCACGGATTGGACGGACGCGCTGATCATCGGATCCGGCTTCGGCGCCGCGGCGCCCGCGCTACGTCTCGCGCAGGCGGGAGTGCGGGTCATGATGCTCGAGAAAGGGCGCCACATCGATCCCTACAAGGACTTCCGCCAAACGCAGGACCCGCGCTACCTGCTGCGGTATCTCAAGTCGCTGTCAGGAGAGAACCTCAACCTGACCTACGCGGAAGCCCTGGGTGGGGGATCTGGCTTCTACGAGATGGTGGCGTTGCGCGCGCCGTCGGCCGTGTTCGAGCAGCGGGACGCAGGGGGCGTGTCGCTCTGGCCCGCCGGAGTGGATCGCGCCTCGCTGGATCGCTACTACGACATCGCCGACGCGATGCTGCATGTGGAGCAGATCGCCGAGCACGTCGTTCCCAAGAGCGGACTCGTGTTTGCCCGCATGATGCGGAATCTCGGCTACTCGTGCGAGCGCGCCCGGTACGCGGTTCGCGGATGCATAGGGAGCGGCTATTGCATCACCGGCTGCGTGTACGGTGCGAAACAGTCGCTGCTGATTACCTACCTGCCCCAGGCGGTAGAGGCCGGCGCCACCATCGAGGCGAACGTCGAAGCCCTCTCGATTCGTCCGCTCGTGCAGGTGCACGAGACGGTGCGAGCCGGACGACTCGCCGCTGTTCCCTATCGGTACGAAGTGCTGTGCCGGAACACACGGAACGGAAGCACTCGGCGCGTGCGGACCAAGATCCTGCTGGTTGGCGCCGGTGCGCTGGGCACGGCACGCCTTCTGCTCGCTTCCCGGGATCGGCTGCCTTTTCTTGGGAGCCAGGTGGGCCAGAACCTCGCCTTCAATGGCAGTGTGAAGGCTGCGGGTGTGTTGCCGGACGGATTCCCCGAGGGTGACATGTTCGCGGGTCGGTCGCATCCGGGAATGATCAGCTACGAGTTTCTGGACTCGCGCAGGATCACGATCTCCGCCAGTAAGCCCCTGCCCGTGCAGGCGGTGGCGGCGGCGCGGCTCCGACTCGAAGGCGATCCCCGGGAGCCGGGCTGGTGGGGAACCGCGCACACGGAGCTGATGAAGCTGTACCGGCACCGGCTGGTGGTGATCTACGCCTTGGGAATGACGCCACCCTTGGGGCGCCTGACGTCGCGTTCGGGAGCCGATGTGGGCGTCGACCTCGAGGTCACGGACGATCTCCGCCGGTACCACGAGGAGACCCTCAGCCTCCTCCACGACATCCTGCGCCGCAACGGCTGTCGCGTCGTAGACGCCGAGATGCGGCGGCAGGACGGAACCAGCTACGGCGATCCCTTCTTCTCGACCGCGCATTTCGTCGGGACTTGCCGGATGGCGGATTCCAAGAGCCATGGTGTCGTGGACCGTCATGGCGAGGCTTTCGACTACCCGGGGCTGTATGTGACGGACGGCGCCTCCATCCCCAGCTCGCTGGCCGTCAATACGAGCCAGACCATCTTGGCCAACGCGGAACGGATCGCGGCCGGGATCGTGCGTCGCTATCTGTCGGAGCCGTTGGCGCCAGCGGTGGCCGCGAAATAGAGGGACCGTTACACTAGGGGGAATTCGTCGAGGAGTCATGTGGTGGGACCGATCGACCTCCTGTGTGAGATGCTGGATCATGCGTTTCGCGGGCGCGGATGGCACGGAACGACGTTGACCGGTGCATTGCGGGGCGTGAGTCCGCGGCAGGCCCTGTGGCGGCCGGCGGCGAAGCGTCACAATATCTGGGAACTCGTGCTGCATGCGGCGTACTGGAAGTACGCCGTTCGACGCCGGATCCTCGGAGGCCCGAGGGGTGCGTTTCCCCGCGCCCCGAGTAACTGGCCGACGAGCCCAGCAAGGCCCAACGACGCGCAGTGGCGAGCCGACGTCCGTCTCCTTCGCCGCGCGCACGACGAGTTGCTGGAGGCGGTCACGGCATGCCCCGTGCGACGGCTCGGGGCGCGCGCGCCGGGTGGGACCTGGACTTTCCGCGAGCTGATCCACGGCGTCGCCGCCCATGACCTGTACCACACCGGGCAAATTCAACTCATCAAGCGACTGCGGAAGCGGTGAGCGGTGCGGTGCGCGGTGCGCCAAGACCCACGGTACCTTCGCGGCTAACGACGAAAAGGAGTCTCACGTGGCTCGGCACTTCTGGCTCATGAAGGTCGAACCGTCGGCGTACACGATCGCCGATCTGGAGCGCGATGGGCGGACCGGCTGGGAAGGGGTTCGGAACTACCAGGCGCGGAATCTTCTGCGTGATGAGCTGCAGGTGGGTGACCGCGTGTTGTTCTATGCGTCCAATGCCGATCCTTCCGGTGTCACCGGGCTTGCGGAGGTCGTGAAGGCGGGGTATCCCGACCCGCTGCAGTTCAAGCGGGGGCATGACTACTTCGACGCGAAGGCAACGCGCGAGCGGCCGATCTGGTACAGCGTGGACATCGCGTTCACCGAGCGGTTTCCCGCCGTCGTGCCGTTGGCGGCGCTCAAGGCGAACCTCAAGCTCGCGGGGATGATGGTGACCAAGCGTGGGGCGCGGCTTTCCGTCCAACCCGTGACGCCGCAGCAGTTCACCGAGATTTGCCGCATGGGGCGGAAGGCCGCAGAATAGATGCGTTCGCCGTTCCAGCACACGAACACGGAGGATGCCATGACGGAACATCCTGGAGCGGGAGCCGCGCCAGCCCATGGTCCCGTTACCGCCCGTCCGGGACGACCCTCCAGGAAGATCGGCATGGGACCGGGGTCGCTCGTCTACATCGGCGACGAGATCTCGGGTATCGTCGATGTCGAGGTGTACCACTGCACCGACGGGAGCGAGCTCGAGCGCCGCGGCCTCAGAGAAGTCGAGGAACTCACCGCCTACCGCGACGCTCCGGGAATGACATGGGTGGACGTGAACGGCGTACATGACGTCGCCCTGATCGGTCGGATCGGCGACATCTTTGGCTTGCACCCGCTGCTGCTCGAGGACGTCGTCAACGCGCATCAGCGGCCGAAGTTCGAGCAACACGGCGAGCATCTTTTCCTCGTGGTCAAGATGCTGCTCAACAGCGTGAGCGGCGACGAGATCGAGGAAGAACAGGTGAGCATCGTTCTCGGGCCGGGCTACGTGATCACGTTCCAGGAGCGGGCACGCGATACGTTCGACCCCGTGCGCCGTCGCTTGGCCGATCCGGCCACACGACTGCGCCAACACGGCGCCGACTTCCTCTCCTATGCTCTCGTCGACACGATCGTCGACAACTACTTCGCCGTACTCGAGAAGCTCGGTGACCGCATCGAAGATCTCGAAGACGCGATCGTCGCGGATCCGAACCCGGATCGTCTGGAGGAGATCTTCGACATGAAGCGGGCCCTAGTGGAGCTGCGACGCGTGGTGTGGCCGCTGCGGGACGCGCTCGCCGGCATGGGACGCGGGGATGCGCCCATCATCCAACACGGCACCCTGCCCTATCTGCGTGACGTGCATGACCACACTCTCCGCGTCATCGACACCATCGAGACCTATCGCGACACCGCGGCGACGATGGTCGAGATGTACATGTCCGGCGTCAGCAACCGGATGAACGAGGTGATGAAGGTCCTGACCGTGATCGCCACGATCTTCATCCCGCTCACCTTCATCGTCGGGTTGTACGGGATGAACTTCGCCAACATGCCGGAGCTGCACTGGCGATGGGGATACCCGGTGGTGTTGGTGACGATGGGCCTCACCACGGCCGCGTTGTTGCTCTTCTTCCGCAGGCGCGGCTGGTTGTGACGCTCGCGTGATGCTGCATGGTGGAGGCGCCCGTTCGGCGGCGGCCGGCGTTGCGGCCCCTCTGCCAACGCTGTAGCTTGCGGCGTTTCGTGATGCGCGTCTAAGTCTCGACTGGTAAAGAGGTTGCGGTGAAAATCGCGGTGTGTGTCAAGCGGGTTCCTGACACCGAGGCCCGCATCAAGATCGGCGCCGATGGCGCCTCGATCGACGAGTCAGGCGTCAAGTTCGTTCTCAATCCCTATGACGAATTCGCCGTGGAAGAGGCGCTGCGCCTGAAGGAGAAGGCTGGTGCCGGAGAGGTCGCGGTTGTGTGCGTCGGTGGCGACGCCTCGGCGGAGACGATCCGCACCGCGCTCGCAATGGGCGCGGATCGGGGCGTGCTTCTGAAGACGGCGGCACGTCCCATCGATCCGGTCCCCATCGCGAAAGCCCTCGCCGACGAGCTGCGGGGTGGGGCGTTCGATCTGATGCTGTTCGGCAAGCTGGCGGCGGACGATTCCAGTCACGCCACCGGCATCCTGGTGGCCGAGATGCTGGGCATCCCGTCGGTGGGGGCGGTCTCGAAGCTCGAGATCGCCGATGGGAAGGGGACGGCGGAACGCGAGATCGAGGGTGGGGTTGAAGTGGTCGAGTTCGCGTTGCCGGCGGCCGTGACGGCGGAGAAGGGCCTCAATGAGCCGCGCTATCCCGCGCTCAAGGGTATCATGGCGGCCAAGAAAAAGCCGCTCGAGGTGAAACCAGTGACGTTGGGAGAGGGTGGGCTCGAGGTCCTCGAGCTCGCGTATCCGCCGGAGCGAAAGGCCGGTCGCATCGTGGGTGAAGGGCCGGACGCGGTGCCGGCGCTGATCGAGGCCCTCCAGACGGAAGCGAAGGTGCTGTGATGCCCAACGTGCTCGTGGTCTTGGAACAGCGCGAGGGTGCGTTGAAGCGCGTGGCGCTGGAGGCGCTCGCCGTCGGGCGGGCGCTCGCCGATGAGTTGGGTGGTGAGGTGCACGGGATCGCGCTCGGGCCGGAGGGAATGGCGCTGGACGCCGCCGGTCCGCACGGCGCGGACCGCATCTATGTGGCGACGGATGACGCCATGCGTCGCTATCAGCCAGGTCCGTGGGCCGCGACCGTGGCGGCGCGGGCCAACGACGGATACGCCGCGATCGTGATTTCGGCGACGGCGCTCGGGAAGGACTTGGGGCCTCGTCTCGCTGCGCGACTCGACTGCCCGCTGGCGGCCGATGTGGTCGCGGTCGCCGTCGACGACGGAGCGATCGTGGTTTCACGCCCCGTGTATGCCGGGAAGGCGGTCTACCGACTGCGCGTGCGCGCACCGCGCTGCGTAATCTCGCTCCGGCCGAACAACTTCATGCCAAAGGAAACGGCGCGGGCCGGGACCGTCGAGCCCATTCCGGTGGTCAGCGCAGCGGGCGCGATGGTCACGGCCGTCAAAGAGCCGGAGCACGCGGCGCTGGACGTCGCGGAAGCCGGCATCGTCGTGGCGGGGGGTCGCGGGATGAAAGAAGCCGCGCACTTCAAGCTGCTCGAGGAGTTGGCGGCGGCGTTCGGCGGGCAGGCCACCGTGGGAGCGTCGCGCGCGGTGGTGGACGCGGGATGGCGTCCGCACGCGGAACAGGTGGGGCAGACAGGCAAGACCGTCAGTCCCAACCTCTACGTCGCGGTCGGCATTTCCGGCGCGATTCAGCATCTGGCCGGAATGCGCACCTCCAAGGTGATCGTCGCCATCAACAAGGACAAGGACGCGCCGATCTTCAAGGTGGCGGACTACGGGATCGTGGGAGACCTGTTCGAGGTCGTCCCGCGTCTCACCAACGAGGTGCGAAAGGTCCGGAACGCATGATGCGAGCTGTCACGATCGCGCTGCTGACGAGCACCCTGTTGGTGCCGGTGGCGCAGGGCCAGGAGCAACCGGGGGTGCGCCGGGTGGTGCGGACGTCGTTTCCGCTCGCCATCACGCCCAGTGCCGGTCTCGGCTTCGGGGCCACCCGCGGGAGCGCCACCCAGCCGACCGACTGCCCCAACAACCCCTGTGTGGACTTCGGCTCCGGGTCGGGCTGGCAGGCGCGGGTCGATGTCCAGGTTCCGATCGGACGGACGCTGGGCGTCGAGATCGGCGGCCAAGTGGGACGCCAAGTCCAAAAGGTCTGCCAGCGTGGTGCCTGCACTGCGGTGGACCATATGTGGGCCTACCGGGGCACGGCGATGCTGCTCTGGCGCTTCAAACCTCGGGCGCCGGTGTTCTTCGGGATCGGGGGCGCCATCGCACACTTCAGTTCCAACCCCGTGTACGTGGTCGACGCACCGTCGACGGAACCCGGGTTCGCGGGGGTGGTAGGATTGGATCTTGCTCTGGCGCAACGCGTAGGCGTGCGGGTGGCGTGGCGCAGCTTCTTCCTGCTGCCGGAGTCGATTGGGAATCCCTCGTTCCAGGTCAAAGGGGTGGCGTGGGAACAGGCGATCGTGTTCGGCGCGCGCTGCAATTTGGGGAGATGAGCGGGCCTCCTGTTTCCCCAGGGGTCGTCCAGCCGCCGCTGCCGACCGCGCACCTGATCCTGACGGAGCGGCCCGCCGACGAGCGAATCGACCTCGACGTGGTGTTCGTGGGGGGCGGACCGGCCGGTCTCGCGGGCGCCATCGAGCTGGCGCGACTGGCCAAGCAGGATCCCGCGTTGGGATCGCTCGAGATCGGCGTGCTCGAGAAGGCCGCCGCCCTCGGCGAGCACTGTCTGTCCGGCGCCGTCGTCAATCCGTGCGCGCTGCGCGAGTTGTTCCCGGATCTCGACATGTCGGCCCTGCCGCTCCGCACGCCCGTCACGCGCGACGCGGTCTACTTCCTCACCGAACATCGCGCGCTCCGTCTCCCGGTGGTACCGCCGACCATGCGCAACCACGGCAACTACGTCGCCTCCATCTGCGAGATCGTCCGGTGGCTGGGTGAGCGCGCGGAGGAGTTGGGCGTCAACCTCTTCGCGGGCTATCCCGCGGCGTCGCTGCTGACCGATGGTGCGCGGGTCGTGGGCGTACGCACGACCCCGTCCGGCCTCGGACGAGACGGCAGCCCCGGCTCCTCGTACACCCCACCGACGGACCTCGCGGCTCGCGTGACGGTGTTGGCCGAGGGCACGCGGGGCCCGCTGGCTCAGGCGTTTTATGCCTGGCAGGGGATTC
>CAYWNR010000056.1:0-12096 GCA_964459705.1 uncultured Gemmatimonadaceae bacterium
CGACGGAGTTCGGGATGCGGGTCAGCCAGGCCCTGTATCTGAGCCTGTTCTATGACGCGGGCAATGTGTGGGCGACGCCGGGACAGTTCGCGCCAACCCGGTTGTTCCGCGGCGCCGGCATCGGGGTAGCAGTACTCTCACCGCTCGGCCCCATTGGACTCGACTATGCCTACGGCTTCGATCGCGTGGATGGCAGCGGCAACCCGGCACCAGGCTGGAAGCTCCACTTCCGGCTGGGGAACATTTTCTAGCATCTGATAGGAACCAACCATGATCCGACTCCCGTATTTCCCTATCGTCCGCCCGGCCCTTGGCGCGGCAGTCCTGCTGTTGGCCACTGCGGCGGCGCCGGGCGCGGCTCACGCGCAGGGCACGCCGCAGGTCGCTCGATTCGGTTGGGTGAACTCCCAGCTCATCATCCGGCAGGTTCCCGGGTATGCCGAGGCCGAGTCCACCCTCAACGCCGAGGTCGCGGGCTATCGCGATGAGGTCCAGAAGCTGCAGTCGCAGCTGGACTCGACGATGCGCGCGTACGATCGCGAGCAGATCGCGTTGTCGCCGTCCAACCGCGAGGCCAAGCAGAACGCAATTCGCGAGCTGCAGCAGCGGCTGCAACAGCGATATGACGAGCTCCAGAACCAGGCCGCGGCGCGGGAGCGGGAACTGGTCTCCCCGTTGGAGGAGCGCGTCAAAGGCGTGATCGAGGGTTTGCGGGCCGAGCGCAATCTGTCCTTCATCTTCGACGTGGGGGCGCCAGGGAACAACGTGGTTGCGGCGGACAAGGCGCTGGATCTGACCGCCATCGTCGTTCAGCGCCTCCAGGGAGCTAGCAAGTAGGGCGCACACGGTGCCCGAACGCCGCGTGACCGCCGCGGAGATCGCGGCCCTGGTCGGCGGCCAGGTCATCGGCCATCCGGACGCGTCGGTCGTCGGGGTCGCCTCGCTGGATGAGGCCGGTCCCGACGACCTTTCTTTTCTTGCCTCCGCCACCTATCTCCCGTATTTTCAAGCATCTAGCGCGGGCGTGGTGCTCGTCGCCCCGGCGTTCCGGGAGGCGGCGACCGGGCCCGCGACGTACATCGTGGTATCGGACCCTCGGCGAGCCTTGGCCCGAATTCTGGACGAGTTGGCACCCAGCCCCCCACCGGCGTGGGGGATCGCTGGTACCGCCCGGATTGGTCGAGGCTGCCGTTGGACCGGACGCATCGTCATCGGCGAGTACGCCGTCCTGGGCTCCGGCGTGACGCTGGGGCGTGATTGCACCCTTGGCCCCGGGGTCGGGGTCGGGGATGGCGCGCTGCTCGGTGACGACTGCCGGATCGGTGCCGCCGCCATGATCGCGCCCGGTGCGGTGCTGGGGAACCGGGTGGTCGTGAAGCCCGGAGCCCGAGTCGGGACGCCTGGGTTCGCGTGGGTGGGCACCGGGACCCAGCGGTCCCACCTGCGGCACGTCGGGGCGTGCCGGATCGGGAACGACGTCGAAATCGGGGCAAATGCCACCGTGGACCGCGGGTCGGTGGGCGCGACGGTGATCGGCGACGGCACCAAGATCGACAACCTCGTGCACGTGGCCCACAACGTCCGGATCGGTGCGGGGTGCGTGATCATGGCGCAGGTGGGAATTGCCGGTTCCACGATCGTCGAGGACGACGTCCTGATCGCAGGCCAGGCGGGTCTCGCCGGCCAACTCCGGGTGGGGCGAGCGGCGCGCCTCGCCGCCCAGAGCGGAGTCATCGGGGACATTCCCGCCGGCGCCACCGTCTCCGGCTACCCCGCCCGGGATCATCGCACGGTCCTTCGACACACTGCCGTCGTTGCCCGCCTCGCCCCCATCGTCACCACCCTCGAACGCCTGGCCCAGAATCATGCCGACTCCGAATAGACGGACCATCGCCCAACCATCCTCGGTCGAAGGTATTGGCCTGCACACCGGTGCGCCGGGCACGGCCCGGTTGCTGCCTGGCGCCCCCGGTGACGGACTCACGTTCGTCCGGAAGGACGTGCAGGGCGCAACACCGATCCGGGCAACCGTGGAGGCCGTGCGCGAGACCGACCGGGGTACGGTTTTGGGCCCGGAAGGTCAGGACGTCCGCACCATCGAGCACCTGTGCGCTGCCGCCCACGCCCTCAGCCTCGATGATCTCCGTGTCGAGGTTCACGGCCCGGAGCTACCCATCGGAGATGGGAGCGCCTCCGCGTACGTCGATGCGCTGACATCGGCCGGGATTGCCGAGCACAGTGGGCCGCCACCCACCGTCTGGTCCGTGCAATCGGCCATCACGGTCCGAGAGGGGGACGCGCGGTACGTGCTGGGACCGGCGAGCGAGTTGCGACTCACGGTCACGGTCGAATGGCCCCATCCGCTGATTGGGCGCCAGAGCGGGTGTTTCGATATCACCGCTGAGACGTTCCGCGCGGAGCTCGCGGCCGCTCGCACGTTCGGATTCGTTGCGGAGCTCGACGGGCTGCACGAGCGCGGTCTGGCGCGGGGTGCCACCGCCGACACGACCATCGCGCTCACCGAAACGGGCCTCGCGGCCGGGGCGCTACGCTGGCCCGACGAGTTCGTGCGCCACAAGGCCGTGGATCTCCTGGGCGACCTGGTGCTGACCGGCGGCCGCGTGGTCGCCGATGTCGTGGCCTTTCGGCCGAGCCATGCCGGGAACGTGGCGGTGGCTCGCGTGCTGCGTCGGCTCGCCGCCCCTGCCACCCCACCGGTCATCGGAATCGACCGCATCCTCGGAACGCTGCCGCACCGCTACCCAATGCTCCTGATCGACCGTATCATCGAAGTGCAGGGCCGCGAGCGGATCGTCGGGATCAAGAACGTCACCATCAACGAACCGTTCTTTCAGGGGCATTTCCCGGGGCACCCGGTGATGCCGGGTGTGCTGATCGTGGAAGCGATGGCCCAGGCCGGCGGCATGCTGCTGATGGAGGCTGTCGACGACCCCGAAACGAAGGTCGTGTATTTCCTGTCGCTCGACGGCGTGAAGTTCCGGCGGCCGGTGGTGCCGGGGGACCAACTGCGATTCGACCTGGAGATGCTTCAGTTTCGCGGGCGGAATTGCCGCATGCGCGGGGTGGCGTACGTCGACGGCGAGCGCGTCGCCGAGGCCGAAATGGCCGCCCGGATCGTGGACCGGTGAGCACGCACATCCACCCAACGGCAGTTGTGCACGACGATGCGGAGCTCGGACCCGACGTCGTCGTTGGACCCGGCGCCGTCATCGGTCCCAACGTCGTCGTCGGGTCCGGTACGGAGATTCAGGCGCACGCCATCCTCGAGCGCAACACCACCGTCGGGCGAGCGTGCCTGGTCGGATACGGCGCCGTGCTCGGGAGCGCGCCCCAGGACCTGAACGACCCGGGCGAGGACACGGCGGTGACCGTGGACGACGGGACGCACCTGCGCGAGTACGTCACGGTCCACCGAGCCACGGCGGAAGGGCGCGTGACCCACGTCGGTGCGCGGTGCCTGCTCATGGCCTACGTCCATGTCGCGCACGACTGCCTGGTCGAGGACGACGTCGTGCTCGCCAACGCGGTGCAACTCGCCGGACACGTCTGTGTCGGGCACCACGCGTGGATCGGCGGCCAGACCCCCGTGCACCAGTTCGTCCGGATCGGGGAATACGCGTTCGTCGGTGGGGGGTCGCGGGTCCCACAGGACGTGCCGCCCTATGCCTGCGTCGCCGGGGCGCCATTGCGGCTCTATGGCCCCAACGTGGTGGGCCTGCGTCGGGCCGGGTTTTCTTCCGAGGCGCGCCTCGCGCTCAAACACGCGTTCCGACTCCTCTTCAACTCGGGTCGCACGACGACGGCGGCGCTCGAAGAGCTCCGGCTGCGACACGACGGGATCCCGGAAGTCGACCGGTTGCTCGACTTCGTTGCGTCTTCGGAGCGAGGCGTGCTCGTCGGGTGACGGCACCTGCTATCTTCCTCTCGGCGGCTGAAGCCTCCGGAGAGCAACATGCTGCCGCCGTGGCCGCATCCCTGCGCATCGCGGTCCCGGAGGCGGCCTTGGCGGGCTTGGGCGGTCCGTCCATGGCCGCCGCCGACGTGCACCTCGTGCACGACTTGGAGTTCCTGCAAACCGTGGGGTTGGTGGAAGCCGTCTCCGCGGTCCCCGCCCACGTGCGAGCATACGCTGCCATCGCTCGTGAGCTGCGCCGCCGGCCGTACGACCTCGTGATTCTCGTGGACTACCCCGGCTTCCATCGTCTGGTCGCTCGTCTCGCGCGACGCCTCGGCGTCCCGGTGCTCCATTACATCGCGCCCCAGCTCTGGGCGTGGGGTGCCTGGCGCGCCCGCCGGCTCCGGCACGCCGTCAGCCGTCTGGCGGTGATTCTCCCGTTCGAGGAGGGCTTCTTCCACGAACGCGGCATCCCAGCGACGTTCGTTGGTCACCCGCTCCTCGACGCCTCCCGGCCGTCGCGTGAGGAGGCACGGGCGGCGTTGGGTTTGGGGCCGGACGCACCGGTGCTCGGGCTCTTTCCCGGCAGCCGCCCGACGGAGCGGGGAAGGCTGTGGCCGGCGTTTCGAGACGCGGCCGCCGCCCTCCAACGGACCGCCGACGTTCGGGTGTTCATCGCCGCGAAGGACCCCACCGCGTTCCCGGGCTCCGCCGCCCTTGGAGCTCGGCTGGCACCGTCGGCGACCGTCGCGGCCGCCGCCGACGTGGCCATCGCGAAATCGGGCACCACCACGCTCGAGCTGGCGCTGGCGGGAACCCCGCACGTCCTGGCGTACCGCATGCACCCCATCACCTACGTCGCGGCGCGCGGTGCGGTCCGCGTGCCGTGGATCGGGCTCGTGAATCTGATCCTTGGCCAACCGGTCGTCCCAGAGGTCGTGCAGGGCGCGGTGACGGCCTCGCGCCTGGCGACGCTGACCGAGCAGCTCCTCCGGTCACCGGCTGCCGAGGATCAACGCGCGGCCTTTCGGGACCTGGCCCGGCGGCTTGGCACGCCGGGCGCCGCGCGACGGGTCGCGGACCTGGCGTTGGAGATGGTCGCGTGAGGTCGGCGCGCGCCGAGGCTCTGGGAACGTTGCTTCGCGCGTTAGCCGCGACATGGCGCATCGAGCGGCTTGGCCGCCAGCATCATGACGCGCTCGCCGGCGGACCATTCCTGTTTGCGCTGTGGCATCAAGCGTTGGTTCCCCTGCTGTGGGATCATCGCCAGCGCGACATCGCACTGCTCGTCAGCGGGCATCGCGACGGGGACTTGGTCGGCCGCGCGGCCGAACGACTTGGCTATCGCCTGATCCGCGGATCGAGCACCAGGGGCGGTGGCCCCGCCTTTCGCGAGGTGGTGCGCGCGCTCCGGGACAGTACGGCAGTGGCCATCACGCCCGACGGGCCGCGAGGGCCCGGCCGTGTGGTGAAACCGGGCATCGTCCGCGCGGCGCGACTCGCGGGCGTGCCGATCCTGCCGGTCATGGCCAGCGCGGACCGTGTGTGGCATCTCGGGTCCTGGGACCGGCTCTTCGTACCGCAACCATTCGCGCGTGTCCGCGTGGTCTACGGACCTCCAATCCACATCGCCGGGCGCGATGATGATGCCGCGGCGCGATCGCACCTTGCCTCGCGGTTGGACGCGCTGACCGACACCGAGCGGCAGGTGGCGGCGTGATTCGAGCGTGGACGTCCGATGGGATCGGTTACCGCCTCCTGCGTGCCGGGCTCGCCCCCGCCGCGGCGCTGTACGGGACCGCGGTCGGCGTGCGCCGAACGGCCCACCGTCGCGGATGGCTCCGGAACCGCCCGCTCCCGCTCCCCTCCGTGGGGATCGGGAGCCTGTACGTGGGCGGCGCCGGCAAGACCCCCATCGCCTCGTGGGTCGCCTCGTGGTATGCCTCCCGGGGTGCCGCGCCCGCGATCCTCCTTCGCGGGTACGGCGGTGACGAGGGACCCCTCCATCGGGCGCTCGTGCCGTCCGCCATCGTGGTCGAGGACGCGGATCGCCTGCGGGGTGCCGTTCGCGCGGTCGCCCAGGGCGCGAGCGTGTTGGTGCTCGACGACGCCTTCCAACATCTCCGGGTGCGGCCCGACCGGCACATGGTGCTGGTGCCGGCCGAAGCGTTCGCGGATCCACGCCAGTTGCTACCCGCCGGACCGTGGAGGGAAGGGCTGCCGGCGGCCCAAGAGGCCGACCTCCTGATCGTGACCTGCAAGACCGCGGAGCGGTGGTTGGTCGAACGGGCGCGGGCCGCCTTGCACCGCGTGGCACCGGGCGTTCCGCAGGCGCTCGCGCGGCTGGTGATGGGCGCATGGCGCACGCTCGAGGGCGTGCGCGTGGACCCGTCAGCGGTTGGTCCGGGAACCGCGGTTTTCGGCGTGTGCGGCATTGCCGATCCCCGGCCGTTTCTGATGGCGTTGGGGCGGCGCGCGCGGGTGTGGGCTCATTACACCCTGCGAGATCATGCCCGATATCCCGCCGCGCGGATCACGCGGATCGCACGATCCGCCGAAAAAGCGAAAGTCGATTACGTTGTTACCACCGCAAAGGACGCGGTGAAGCTGCGGGGCCGGTGGCCTCGCGGCGCGCCACCGGTGCTGGTTGCCGAGCTTGCCGTCGCGTGGCAGGACGGCCATGACGCGGTCGCCCGGGTACTGGGGGCGTGTCACCAACCCCGCACGACCCGTGCGGACCTTGAGGAACGACTGGGGAGCGCTACCCGACTTCGGGTCGCTGAGATGGCATGACTGATATCAACCCGTCCGCCGCCGGGGTCCGGACCGCCCGCGAAATCGTGGGGCGGAGCAAAGATCCCGTACTCAACGAAGACAATCCGTTCGAAGCGATGATGGCGCGGTTCGACCACGCCGCGCAGCTGCTCGATTTGGACCCCGGGCTGTACAAGGTGCTCCGGGAGCCCGAGAAGCAGATCATCGTCGCCATACCCGTGACCCGCGACAGTGGCGAGGTGGAGGTCTTCACCGGCTATCGGGTGCTGCACAACACCTCCCGGGGGCCGGGGAAGGGTGGGATCCGCTTCGACCTCAACGTGACGCTGGACGAGGTCAAGGCGCTCGCCGCGTGGATGACGTGGAAGTGCGCGGTGGTGAACATCCCCTTTGGCGGCGCCAAGGGTGGCGTGGTGTGCGACCCGAGTGTCCTGTCCATAGCCGAGCTCGAGCGGCTGACCCGACGCTACACGGCGTCGCTGATCGAGACGTTGGGACCCGAGTCCGACATTCCGGCGCCCGACGTCAACACGAACGAGCGGGTCATGGCCTGGGTGATGGATACCTACTCCATGCACCGGCGGCACGCCGTGACCGGGGTGGTCACGGGCAAGCCCATCGAGATGGGCGGATCCCTCGGGCGTCGAGAAGCCACCGGCCGCGGTTGCATGATCACGACGAAAGAGGCGCTGCGTCACCTCGGCCTCCCGCTGCGCGGCACCAAGACGGCCGTCCAGGGCTTCGGCAACGTCGGCTCGGTCGCCGCCCAGCTGCTCGAGAAGGAAGGGCTGACGGTGGTGGCCATCAGCGACAAGTCCGGCGCCGTCTACAATGCCAACGGGATCTACATCGAAGACGCGCTCAAGTGGATCCGCGAGCATCGCTTCCTCATCGGGTATCCGGGGGGCGACCCGATCGACGCGAACGACATGCTGGAGCTGGAGGTCGACGTGCTCGTACCGGCGGCCGTCGAGAACGCGATCACGCGCAAGAACGCGTCACGCATCAAGGCCAAGGTCATTTGCGAGGGCGCAAACGGCCCGACGACCCCCGGGGCCGATCGCGTCCTCGAGGAACAGGGCGTGTTCGTGATCCCGGACATTCTCGCGAACGCGGGTGGCGTCACCGTGAGCTACTTCGAGTGGGTGCAGGATCGCGCCGGCTACTTCTGGGACGAGGCCACCGTGAACGAGCGGTTGAATGCCATCATCCAGCGTTCGTTCCAGGACGTCCTCTCCGTCGCATCCCGCCACCAGGTCAACATGCGCACCGCCGCGTACATGCTCTCGGTGGAGCGGGTGGCCGCCGTGCATCGGTTGCGGGGTATGTACGCCTGATGGCTGTGTACCTCGTCGCGGTGGGTCGCGTCCGTGACCCAGTCATGCGCGCGGCGTGTGAGGACTACATCAAACGGACGCGGCGCTTTTTCGCGCTAAACGTGCGCGAGGTCGCCGACGCGGGGCGGGCCGGGCCGACCCCGGCGCTCGCGCGCCGACTCGAGGCGACGCGGATCCGCGACGCGCTCCCGGTATCGGCCGCAACCGTCGCGCTCACGCGGCGCGGCACGGTGCTTTCGAGCGGCGAGTTCGCCGGGCGGCTCGCGCGATGGCGGGACACCGGCCAGGACGTGGTGTTTGTGGTGGGCGGGCCGTTCGGCCTGGCGGATGCGGTCGTCAGCGACGCGATGCTCGCGTTGAGCCTCTCGGCCATGACCTTGCCCCATGAGATCGCCCGGTTGGTCCTGCTCGAGCAGCTCTACCGGGCCGGGACGATTCTCCGGGGCACACCCTACCACAAGCGGTCGTCACCGTGACCGAGTGGTTCGAGCAGTGGTTCGGCGAAGAGTATCTGCGACTCTATCCGCACCGGGACGACGCGGATGCCGAGGCCGCCATCGGGCTCGTCGCGCGCACGGTGGGGGTTGCTGGTAAGGCCGTGCTCGATTTGGCGTGCGGTCCCGGTCGGCACGCGGCGAAACTGGTGGAGCGCGGAGGCCACGTGGTCGGTTTAGATCTCTCGCTCCCGTTGCTTGGCCGGGCGCGCGCCCGGACGCGCGGGCAGGTGCATCTCGTGCGCGCCGACATGCGCCACTTGCCGTTTCGCCCAGGCGTGTTCGACCTCATCGTGAACTTGTTCACGAGCTTCGGATACTTCCGCGACGACGCACAACACGAGATGGTCTTGCGGGAGGCCGCGACCTTGCTCCAGCCGCGCGGCGTGTTCGTGATCGACTACCTGAACGCCAGCGCCGTCCGCGCCCACCTCGTTCCACACGAGGAGCGCGTCGTGGGCAGCCAGCGGGTCGGCATCGAGCGCCGGATCACGCCGGATGGCCACCATGTCGTCAAGGAGATGCATTTGCTGGAAGACGGCCGCAGTTTCCAGGAACGGGTGCGGCTCTTCTCCGCCGAAGATCTGGAGCGCCTGCTCAGGAACGTCGGGCTGGCGGTCTGTTTCCAGTTCGGCGACTACGACGGCTCTCCACCCAATCCGGACGCGCCGCGCGTGATCCTGGGAGCCACGCGCGCGTGACGATCCAGTTCGTGCCAACCCCGATTCTGAGTAACCCGTCGACCCCCGACTGGGAAGGCCTCGCCGCGGGTTGCTCGACGGCCATCGCGGGGAACCTGGGGCCCGCATTCCTCGCGAGCGGCGACCCGGCGGTCGCGAATCGCGCAGCGCTGGTCCGGGGCGACGCGCTATGTGTCACGACGGGACAGCAGCCGGGACTGTTCCTCGGGCCACTCTTCACGGTCTACAAGGCCCTGTCGGCCATCGCGCTCGCCGACGGGCTGCGCGCGCGCCTCGGGCGCCCGGTCGTTCCGGTATTCTGGGTGGCAGGCGATGATCACGACTTCCTGGAGGCCAGCCACACGTATGTGCCGACTCTGGAGCATGACGTCGCGCGGATCGCCCTGCCCGAACGGGCGCCGGATGCTCCGCTGACCCCCCTGTACCGGGATGCGCTCGGACCGGGCGTGGACGAGGCGCTGCGGACCCTGTGGGAAACCCAACCGCCGTCCGAGTTCCGTCCCGACGTCGAGCGGTGGCTCGGCCAGCACTACCGGCCCGACGCCACGGTCGCCGAGGCGTTCGCCGGCGCCCTTGCCGAGCTGCTGGGACCGCTCGGCCTAGTGGTGCTCCGACCGACGCACGTCACCGCGAAGGCCGCCATGCGACCCACGTTGCTCCAGGCGCTCGAACGGGCCGCGGACCTCGACCGGGCGCTGGTCTCGCGCGCGCATGCCTTGGAGGCCGAGGGGAGAACGCCGCCCGTTTCAGTAGGCGACAGCGCATCGTTGGTGATGCTCGAGGGAGCGGCGGGACGTGACCGGCTGCTGTTCGACGGGAGGACGTTCCAGACGCGGCGGTCCGGCGAGCACTTCACCATGGACCAGCTGAGAACGATCGCGGAGGAAGCCCCGGAACGCCTGTCGCCGAATGTGCTACTGCGACCGGTGGTCGAAGCCGCCCTGCTCCCGACCGTCGCCTATGTCGCGGGGCCCGGCGAGCTCGCCTACTTTCCCCAATGCGATCCGGTGTACGCGACGCTCGGCGTTGCGCCGCAGGCGCCCGTCGCCCGCTGGTCCGCACTCGTCGTCGAACAGCGCACCCAAAAAGTGCTCGATCGCTACGCGATCACCCCGAACGACTTCCAACTCCCGGAAGGCCAGCTGGAACAACGACTGGTGCGGGGTGACCTCCCGGAAGATGTGGAACGCGCGTTGGCCAGGTTGCGGGACGTCGTGACGGAGGAGTACGACCGACTGAAGGAAGCGGCGGCGACGATCGACCCGACCATGCGCAAGCCTGTCGAGTCCTCGCGCAACGGCGCGCTCGTGGGCCTCAGGGACATCGAGAAGCGCATCGTCTCGCACCTCAAGCAACGCAACGACACTCTCGTCCAGCAGGTGGCCCGCGCCCGCCAGGCGCTCGTCCCCCTCGGACAGCCGCAGGAACGGGTCTTCAGCATCGTGCCGTTTCTGGTCCGCTACGGTCGCGCGTTCCTCGACGCCGCGCGCCGGGGCGGGGACGTCTGGGCGGCTGCTCTTGAAGCGCCATCGGACGGTCCATAGAATCCAGTATGCTCTGGGCGATTGGCTTCCTTGTCCTCGTGGTGTTCCTCGCCATTCCCATCCTGGCGATCGTCCTGGATTCGCCGGTGCTGAACCGGTTCGTCGAGTCCCGTCGGGGCGGACAGATTCCGCCCGGGGAAGTGGAAGACCTCCGCAAGCGGCTTGGCGTGTTGGAGGACGAAGTCGGCGACCTGAGCACGTCGGTGCAAACGCTGCGGGACGAGACGCAGTTCCTCCAGCGCCTCCTCGAAAGCGCTGAGGAGAAGTCCGCCCGACTGCCACCCGCCCCCTGAGACCAATGGCGGCCTCCTCCGGACGGGCCGCGACGCGTGTAGCCGCCGGCATTCTCATCACCCGCATCCTCGGATTCGTGCGGGTGCGGGTATTCGCCCACTACTTCGGAAACAGCGCGCTGGCGGATGCCTTTGGGGCCGCCATGCGGATTCCCAACGCCATCCGGAACCTCCTGGGCGAAGGGACCCTGTCGGCGTCGTTCATCCCCGTGTATGCCGGCCTGCTGGAGCGCGGCGACGAGGACGGGGCGCGGAACCTCGCGGGCGCGGTCGCGTCGCTGCTGGTCCTGGCCACGGCAGTCGCGACCGTCATCGGGATACTCCTAGCGCCGATCGTCACCGATATCGTGGCGCCGGGCTTCAGCGACGCGACCCGCCAGATCACGGTGCGGCTGGTCCAGATCCTGTTCCCGATGTTCGGCATCATCATCCTGTCGGCCTGGTGCCTCGGCGTCCTGAACACGCATGGACGGTTCTTCCTCTCCTACGCGTCCGGGTCCCTGTGGAACATCGCGCAGATCGCGACGCTCATTGGCCTCGGCGGCATGCTGGCTGGGGTGCGCCTCGTGACGGCTTTGGCGTTTGGCGCCATGGCGGGGAGCATCCTGCAGCTCGCGGTGCAACTTCCCAGCACGCTGCGCCTCGTGGGTGGTCTGCACTGGCACCTCGGGCTGGGTTCGCCGGACGTCCGGCGCGTGCTCACCGCCTGGGTACCGGTCGTCATCGGGGCGGGGGTGGTACAGCTCTCGGGCGTAATCGATACACAGCTAGGGTCCCTGCTTGGCGCCGGGGCCGTGGCGGTGCTCGTCTACGCCCAGCTCGTCAACCTGCTGCCCATCTCGTTGTTCGGCGTCAGCGTTGCGGCCGCGGCGCTTCCCGAGCTCTCCCGCGACGCCGTGGGGGCGGGCGCCGATCGCGTGGTCGGGCAACTCACCACCGGCCTGCGACGAATTCTGTACTTCGTCGTCCCCTCGGCCTACGCGTTCGCCGCGCTCGGGACGCCGATCATCGGCACGCTGTTTCAGACCGGGCGGTT
>CAYWNR010000057.1:0-12096 GCA_964459705.1 uncultured Gemmatimonadaceae bacterium
TCCAGGCGCTGGTCCAGCGCTTCAAGAGCATCGTAACGCGCTCGGCGCGCCGGCCTTTCCCCACGGACCCGTGGGAACAGCTGTGGGGAGCCATTAAAGCCGTGTTCGGCAGCTGGCAAAACCGACGTGCCGTGGAGTATCGGCGGGTCCACCGCATTCCCGACCACCTGGGCACGGCCGTCACCGTGGTCGCCATGGTGTACGGCAACATTGGGGAAGACTCCGGCACCGGCGTCGCGTTCACGCGCAACCCCTCCACGGGCGAGCACACGCTGTACGGGGAGTTTCTGGTCAACGCCCAAGGTGAAGATGTGGTCGCGGGAACGCGCGACCCTGAGCCCATCACCACCATGGCCGACCGGTTCCCCGACGCGTTCGCGCAACTCCAGGCCACCGCTGAGCGACTCGAGCGGCACTTCCGCGACATGCAGGACATCGAATTCACCATCGAACGCGGCCACCTCTACCTCCTGCAGACCCGGACCGGCAAACGCACCGGGACGGCCGCCATCCGCGTTGCGGTGGAAATGGTCCACGACGGATTGCTTTCGAAGACGGAAGCCCTGCGACGAGTGGATCCCGACCAGCTCAATCAGGTGCTGCATCCCACCGTGGATCCGGACCAAGACGTCACGGTGATTGCTCGCGGTCTCCCCGCCTCGCCTGGCGCCGCCGTCGGTCAGGTGGTCTTCGACGCGGACACCGCCGCGGCGCGCGGTACCGCGGGCGACGCGGTCATCCTGGTCCGCCGGGAGACCAGTCCGGACGACTTCCACGGAATGGCGGTGGCGCGCGCCATTCTCACCGCACGGGGCGGCATGACCAGTCACGCCGCCGTCGTGGCCCGCGGCATGGGGAAGTGCTGCGTCGCGGGCGCCAAGGACATCGACGTGGATGAGGCGGGCCGCCTGTTTCTCGCCGACGGGCATCAGATCCGCGAAGGGGACTGGATTACGCTCGACGGATCGACGGGGCGCGTGCTGCTCGGCCAGGCGAAGCTGGTGGAGCCCCGCCCGTCCGACGATTTCACGGAGCTGATGGGATGGGCGGACGAGACGCGCCAGCTCCACGTGCGCACCAACGCCGACACGCCGCGCGACGCCGCGCGCGCCCGCGCGTTCGGGGCCGAAGGCATCGGCCTCTGCCGGACGGAGCACATGTTCTTCGAGGGCGATCGACTGCATGCGATGCGGGAGATGATCGTCGCGACAGATATCGAGGGCCGGCGCAAGGCCTTGCTCAAGCTCCTCCCCATGCAGCGGCAAGACTTCGTCGAGATCTTCCGCGCCATGGACGGCTTGCCGGTCACGATCCGCCTGCTCGATCCACCGCTGCACGAATTCCTGCCACACGAGCCCGCCGAGATCGCGGAGCTGGCGACGGCGCTCGGCGTGCCACCCGAGCGCATGCGCCACACGATCGACGTACTCACCGAGGTGAACCCGATGCTGGGGCATCGCGGCTGCCGGCTCGGCCTGACGTTCCCGGAAATCACGGAGATGCAGTCGCAGGCCATCTTCGAAGCCGCCTGCGAGGCCGATGCGCAGAGTGTCAAGGTGATCCCCGAAGTCATGGTGCCGTTAGTCAGTGACGTCGAGGAGCTCCGGCGACAGGTGGATCTCGTGCGACGCGTCGCCGAGCGCGTCTTCACGGAACGCAAACATCGGATGGCTTACCTGCTCGGCACGATGATCGAGCTGCCCCGAGCCGCCCTCACGGCGGATCGGATCGCCTCGGTGGCCGAGTTCTTCTCGTTCGGTACCAACGATTTGACGCAGACCACGTTCGGCCTCTCGCGCGACGACGCGGGCCGGTTCCTGCCCTTCTACGTCGAAAGCGGGATTCTTTCGGACGATCCATTCCAGACCCTCGATCAAGAGGGCGTCGGCCGCTTGATCTCGATGGCCGTGGACCTGGGGCGCCGGACCAACCCCAAGATGAAGGTCGGTATCTGCGGCGAGCACGGCGGCGATCCCCGATCGGTGAAGTTCTGCCATCGCGCGGGCTTCAGTTATGTTTCCTGCTCCCCGTTCCGCGTCCCAGTCGCCCGACTGGCCGCCGCGCAGGCGGCCATCGAGGCCAACGGCGGAGGGCCCTGACCCACCATACAGGAGGCCTGCCGGTGGAACGCATTCGCGTCGCGTCGCTTCAGTATTTCATCCGGCCCGTGCAGGCCTTCGCGCAGTTCGCCGACCAAGTCGTCTCGCTCGTCGAGACGGCGGCCGACTACAAGTGCACCCTCGTGGTGTTCCCGGAGTACTTCACCGCGCAACTGCTTACGCTTGGGGACGTGAAGCGCCCGATCGACACACAGGTTCGCGATCTCGCGGCCCAGGTGCCCGCATACCGGGATCTCCTGCAGAAGCTCGCCAAGCAGCACAGCGTCTACATCCTCGGCGGGACCATTCCGGTCGCGGACGATGGCCAGGACACGATCTACAATCAGGCCTTCTTCTTCGGTCCGTCTGGCGAGTACGGTGTGCAGGGCAAGCTCCACATGACCCGGTTCGAGCATGAAGAGTGGAGGGTCTCTTCACGCTCCGGCCTGCGGGTGTTCGAGACTGCGTTCGGCCGGGTGGCGATCTCCATCTGCTACGACGTCGAGTTTCCGGAAATCGCCCGCGCCGCCGCCCGGCTGGACGCGCATATTCTCCTCGTGCCGAGCTGCACCGACGATCGCCAAGGGTTCCTGCGGGTCCGATACTGCGCGCACGCCCGCGCCATCGAGAACCAGATGTACGTCATCGTATCGCACACCGTGGGCTCCATTCCCATGGTCCCGGCCGTCCATCTCAACTACGGCCAGGCCGCCATCCTCACGCCGAGCGACTTTCCGTTCTCGCGCGATGGGATTCTCGCTGAAGGCAATCCCAATCAGGAGATGATGGTCATTGGGGATCTCAACCTGCGCACGATTTCCGAGGCACGGACGACGGGAACCGTCTTGCCGCTCCTCGACAGCCGGCGCACCGCGGAACTGGTGCGCACGCCGGACGTCGTGACGTTGTGAGCGCGCACCCGCCACCGATCATCGTTCGTGAGACCCGTCCGGAGGACTTCCCGGACATCATCGCGTTGACTCGGGCGGTCTATCCCACCAGTCCCCCGTGGTCGGAGGCCCAGCTCGCGTCCCACGTCGCCGTGTTCACCGAGGGCCAGCTCGTGGCGGTGGAGGGGGAGCGGGAACGGGTCGTGGGAATGGCGGCGAGCCTGATCATCACCTGGGACGAGTACGACGCGGCCGCAACGTGGCGGCACTTCACCGACCACGGGACGTTCCAGAATCACGATCCGCAGGGGCGCACTCTCTACGGCGCCGAGGTCATGGTGCATCCGGAGATGCAGCGACGCCGAATCGGGAAGCGGCTCTACGCGGCGCGCCGAGCCATCGCGGAGCGCTTCGGGTTACTGCGCATCCGCGCCGGGGCTCGTCTCCGCGGCTACCACCGGTACGCCAACCGGATGAGCGCGGAGGACTACGTGCTCGCGGTGCTGCGCGGCACGATCAAAGGCCCCACCCTGTCGTTCCAGCTTGGGGAATGGTTCCACGTCTTCGGCGTCGTCGAGGGCTACCTGGCGCACGATCCCGACAGTCTCGGATGGGCGGCGCTCATCGAGTGGCTGAATCCGGCGATTGCCAGGCCGGAGGATACCGCCCACCGCGATCCGAAATGGGATGCGTCCCGCACCCGCCCCGAACGCAGGATGACCGCGCGATCGAGATCCTCTCGACGACCGGGATAGCGTAGGAACGGTCGGCAGGGGCGTGCGGCGATACGCCGCTTCTCCGGACGATTACTGTGGGCGGTCCCCAATGGGTGGGTTAGCCAGCGCCCGACGAACGGCGCTTCTGAGCGGGCTGTCTACGTCGAACTCCGCAAGCCGGTCCACCGGACACCAGACGGTGCGGTGCAGCGCCGGCACGTCCCCGGGGTCTCCCCCCCTCGCGACAAACCGAAACATGAAATCGAAGTGCTGGTGCTTTGGCTCTCCGCGGGCGGCCGGAATGTCGTGCGCGTCCAGACCAACGACGGGAGGCGGCACCCGGCTGTCCACGGCGATCCCTGTTTCCTCGAGTACTTCCCGGGCCGCGGCCGCCACGATGGACGGATCGCTTGGCTCGACGTGGCCTCCCGGCTGGAGCCAACGCGCCAGACGTGGGTGGAACACGAGCACGACGCGGTCCGCGGCCGGGCTCAGCACCAGCGCGCTGGCTGTCACATGGCCCGGTACGAAGTGCGTCCTCGAAAACGGCTCCCTTGCCGAGTCCAGCAGCGACAGGACCGCCAAACGGCTGGCCCGGGCGCGCTCGTCACTCCCAGGCGTGAAGCCCTCCGCCAAAGCGCGGACCTCGGATATCGCGATCATGTGCGGTTCCACGCCCCTGAGCCCCACGGACGAATCGACCCAATGAACGGCAGGACGCCAGCCTGGGCAAGCACCGGGCCCCCAGTCGCTACAACCAAGGCTGCCAACTCGACCCCTTCGGATTTGTGTGCGTCGCGTCCCAGATTGCGGTCCCAGGCTGCGTGGGTGACTAATCGTCTTGGTGTCACGTTATCCACATCGACGTCCGGGAGTCGTGGAGATCAGCCAGCATCGAAGACCATGCACGGAATTGGTATCTGATCATTCCAGTAATATGTTGTCATATAAGCATGTATAAACTTGATCTAATGTATTACCTCATGTTGAAAATGTCTTATCAACATCACGTAGCCATGGGGATCGTCACCAGCCCAACTCGGAGAATCACCAGGAACCCCTCCCCGGTTGACTCCTCAGAGAGGCGTACTCACCTCCCAATGGTGGCTCACCAACGCCAATACATCTGTCAGATCGACGGTTGTCCCAGTGAGCTCGCCCTGCCTCGCCCCATCGGAGTGGGGTCGCGCCGAGACGCAGCCGGAGCGCCCGTCGGCTCACGTCCCGGGATGAGCAATGTTCAACCTCCGTTCACTGACCACGCCTGCGCATTTTTCGATGCTTGCTAGAGGTTTCCGTTGGCCGACTCGCAAGACAAATTTCGTCGAGTGGGAGCTGGACTTCGAGGAAGTGACGTCTAACGTTTATCCTATACGCGTGATGGACGAATGAGTCTCTCACCGGGTGCAACAGCCGTCATCGAGCAGCGCCGCGCGCAATTGGAGGGCGCCGCCCGTGTTCTCTCGGGCCTTGCCTTGTTTGCCATGGGGGTCGTCCTCGCGAGGGCGTGGTCAGCCTGGCCTGACGTCCGCGCCCTGGCGGGGCAGGCCCCGTCCACGCCGGCCGCTATCGCGCGGGCTGAAGAGGCGACTGGCGCCGCCGTTTCATGGACGCCAACCGGGCTCAACAACGTCTCGCCCCACCTTCAATTGGCGGTGCTCGTCGCGGAAGACATCGAGTTCTTCCAGCATCACGGGTTCTCTTGGGCGGAGATCCGGGTGGCGGTGGCTCAGGCCCAGGAGGGTGGCCGCCCGCGCGGAGCGTCGACGATTACCCAGCAGTTGGCCAAGAACCTCTGGCTAACCCCCAGCCGTTCCCTCGGACGGAAGCTCCGCGAAGCGGCCCTGACGGTGGACCTCGAACGGTTTCTCACCAAGCGCCGGATCCTGGAGCTGTACCTCAACGTGGTTCCCTTTGGGCCCGGGGTGTTCGGCGCGGAAGCGGCCGCTCGGAAGTACTTCGACCGCTCGGCACTGTTCCTGACAGAAGAGCAAAGCGCCATGCTCGCGGCCGGGTTGAGCCGCCCTTCCCTGTGGAACCCCGCGACGGATTCGCCGGCATACCGGGAGCGGGTCGCCCTGGTGCGGCGCCGGATGACCAACGCCGAGTTCCTCTGGCGTCATTTGCTAAACCTCTGAGACAGGACCACCATCCGTGACCCGCGAGCAAGCGGAACGCCGCGTCCGACAGCTTCGGGCCGAGATCCGGCATCACGACTACCTCTACTACGTCAAGGATCGCCCCGAGGTCGCGGATGAGGCGTATGACGCGTTGTTCGCCGAACTCCGGACGCTCGAGCACGCGCATCCCACGCTCGTGACACCCGATTCGCCGACGCAGCGCGTCGCCGGATTCGCGTTCGACCGCTTCCCGACGATCCGGCACACGGCACCAATGTTGAGCCTGGAGTCCGATCGTGAGGAAGAAGCCCTGCGGCGATTCGACGAGCGGCTGCGCAAGGCGCTCGGGGACGAGCGCGTCCGCTACGTGCTCGAGCCAAAGCTCGATGGGGCCTCGATCGAGCTGGTCTACGAGAACCGGGTCCTGGCGCGGGCCGCTACGCGCGGAGATGGTGTCAACGGCGAGGGCATCTCCGAAAACGTGCGCACGATCGCGGCCGTCCCGCTCCGTCTCCGTGACCGGGGACCTGCCGCCGACCTGGTGGCCGTGCGGGGTGAGGTCATCATGCGACTCGGCGCCTTCGAGTCCCTGAACGAGCGTCTGATGGCCGCGGAGGACGAGCCCTTCGCGAACCCGCGGAACGCCGCCGCCGGATCCCTCCGTCAATTGGACCCGACCGTCACGGCACAGCGTCCTCTCGACGTCTACGTCTACGACATTCTCGCGGTGCGAGGTCCCGAGTTCGGCACGCATCAAGAGGCGCTCAAGGCCATTGCCGCCTGGGGTTTCCCCGTCTCGGATCTGATCCGGCCTGCCGGCACGGTAGAGGACATCCTCGCGTACCACGCGGATTTGCTGGCCCACCGCGATGACCTGGACTTCGAGATCGACGGGATCGTGATCAAGCTGGACGATCTCGCGGCCCGGGCGGCGCTGGGAGCAACCTCCCGCCACCCGCGCTGGGCCTTCGCCTTCAAGTTCCCCCCGCGGCGCGAGGTCACCCGCGTCGAGAAGATCATCGCCAGCGTGGGGCGCACGGGCGTCGTGACGCCGGTGGCGCTCATGCGTCCCGTGGAGTTGGCGGGCGTTACCGTGAGCCGCGCGACGCTGCACAACCGGGACGAAGTGAACCGGAAGGACGTCCGCGAGGGAGATCTGGTTCGGGTCCAACGCGCCGGCGACGTCATCCCCCAAGTGCTCGAGGTGGTGGAAGAGCCGGGCCACAAGCGGGGCCCGAAGTTCCGGATGCCCGAGACCTGCCCCTCATGCGGAGCCGCACTACACGACAAGGGCCCCTTCACCGTCTGCCTGAACGGGTTCCACTGCCCCGCCCAGCTCGCCGGGCGCATTCAGCATTTCGCCTCGCGCGATGCGCTCGACATCCAGGGACTCGGCGAGGAGTCTTCGCGCCTCTTCGTGGCCCAAGGACTGGTGCGGAGCCTGGAGCAGATCTTCGACCTCACCGTGGAGGCGCTGCTGCCGCTCGAGGGCTTCGCGCAAAAATCGGCCGCCAACCTCATTGATGCCATCGAGCAGGCCCGCGCCGTAGAACTGTCTCGATTCCTCTACGGCCTCGGGATTCCGGAGGTAGGCGTCGCGGTCGCCCGCGACCTGGCCGGCCATTTCGGGTCGTTGGCCGCCTTGCGCGCGGCATCCCTCGAAGCCCTGCAACAGGTACCGGGCGTGGGACCCAAGATGGCGGAGCAGATCATCGCCTTCTTCGCGGAGGCGCGAAACCGCGAGGGTGTGGATGCGCTAGCTCGGCGCGTGCGGCTCGCAGAAGGCGCGCCGCGGACCTCGGGCGGCCCGTTCGAGGGCCAGACGTTCGTGTTCACGGGAGGCATGGCGACGCTCGCGCGACCAGACGCCGAGCGGCTGGTCACGGCGCTGGGTGGGCGTGCGACGTCGTCGGTGAGCAAGAAGACGACGTACGTCGTCGCCGGCGACGAGGCGGGGAGCAAGCTCGAGAAGGCCCGGAAGCTAGCCCTCACCATTATGGACGAAGCGGAGTTCCTCTCCCTGGTTCGGAAGCACGGAGCCAAGGTCTGACCATGGAGAACGGCGAGATTGCCCGCGTCCTCGCCGACGTCGGCCTGCTACTCGAGATCCGGGGCGCAAATCCCTTCCGCGTGCGCGCGTACGAGAATGCCGCGCGTGCGGTCGCTGACCACTCGGTCCCGGTACGCACGATCGTCGCCAACGAGGGAGACCTCACCGAGCTACCCGGCATCGGGAAGGACATGGCGCGGTACATCACGGAGCTCGTGACGACCGGAAAGCTGAGCGTCCTCGAAGAGCTGACGCGGGAGATCCCCTATTCCCTGCTGGACCTCGTCCGGCTGCCCGGGGTTGGACCCAAGCGCGCGAAGAAGTTGTGGTCTGAGCTTGGGGTGACGAGCATCGACGCGCTCGAGCACGCGGCCAAAGAGGGACACGTCGCGGAGCTGGAAGGATTCGGAGCCAAGACCCAGCAGCGCATGCTCGACGGCATCACCAAACTCAAGGAGCGCGGCAACCGATTGCGCCTCGTGGACGCCGACCAGCTGGTCGCGCCACTGCTCGCGCATCTCGACGCGCATCCGGCCATCCACCACGTCACTGCCGCCGGCAGCCTGCGCCGCCGCGTCGAGACCATCGGCGACATCGACATCCTCGCCGTCACCGACGACCCCGCGGTCGCGATGGCGCACTTCACGGCATATCCCCGCGTCGCGAAGGTCGAGTTGGCGGGGGACACGCGCGGAACTGTCATATTCGATTCCGGCCTCCAGGTGGACCTCCGGCTCGTGCCGGACGAGAGCTTCGGTGCCGCCCTGCAGTACTTCACGGGCTCGAAAGCGCACAACGTAAAGCTCCGGAAGCGGGCGGTGGGTCGCGGGCTGAGCATCTCCGAGTACGGGGTCTTTGAGAGTGACGGTAACGACGCGAACGACGGGAGCGACGGGAGTCGTGGGAAGGACGGGTCCGTCGGGACCGCCGGGCCCGCCGGGTCCGTCGGGGGAGAGACCGAGGAGTCCGTGTATGCCGCGGTCGGGCTGCCGTGGATTCCGCCGGAGTTGCGGGAAGACCGCGGGGAGATCGAACTCGCGGAGGCCGGTGCCCTGCCGGACCTGATCACCATCGACGACATCCGCGGTGACCTCCAGATGCACACCACGTGGTCGGACGGTACGGACTCGCTGGCCGTCATGGTGGACGGGTGCGCTGCGAAGGGGTACGCCTATCTGGCGGTCACGGACCACAGCAAGAATCTGGCGATGACCGGTGGCCTGGACGCCAAGCGACTCAAGGAACAGTGGGCGGAGATGGACGACGTGATGGCAGAGCGCACCAGCATACGGCTGCTCCGGAGCATGGAGATCGACATTCTGCGGGATGGCTCGTTGGACCTGGAGGACGATCTCATCGCGCAACTCGACGTCGTGCTCGTGTCGGTGCACACGTTGCTCGACTTGCCAGCCGCCGAACAGACGCGCCGTATCATCAAGGCGCTGGAGCATCCCGGGGTTCACATCCTGGCGCACCCGACGGGCCGGATCCTCGGTCGCCGCGACGTCATCGCGTTCGACCTCGACGACGTGCTACAGTGCGCCAAGAAGCACGGCGTCGCGGTCGAACTAAACGCCAACCCCCACCGGCTGGACCTCAAGGACACGCACCTCATGCGCGCGCGGGAGATCGAGATCCCGATTGTCATCAGCACGGACGCGCATCACGCGCGCGACCTCGACTACATGCATTACGGGGTGGAGCAGGCGCGGCGGGCGGGGCTGGAGGCGCGGCACGTGGTGAACACGTGGTCGCTGGAGGATCTCCGGACGTTCCTGGGCTCGTAGCAGCTCGCAGGATCTCGCAGTTGGCCGGCGCGCGCCCGGCGGTGATATTCGAGGCGCGGAGCAACCGGCATGAAACAACGACTCGTCCAACTCTTCGAAGCGTGCTTCGGCCATCGGCCGGACGTCATTCTCGACATGGCGGCCGACGGCTCCACGCGCCAATACTTCCGCCTGGCCCGGGGCGACGACCAGTCGGCGGTCGGCACCATCGGGCCGGACCGCGAAGAGAACCGCGCCTTCCTCGAGTTTGCGGCGGCATTCCGGAAAGCCGGTTTGCCCGTCCCGCAGGTCTATGCGGAAGACCGCGAAGCGGGCGTCTGGCTGGAAGAAGACCTGGGCGACACCACCCTGTTCAAAGCGCTGAGCGCGGCGCGCGACGAGGGCGAGGGCGATACGTTCCCGCCGGAGATCGAGTCGCTCTACCGCCGCGTGCTCACGATCCTCCCACGATTCCAGGTGCTCGGCCGTCGCGTGATCGACTTCCGGATCGCGTACCCTCGCCAGGCCTTCGACGAGCAGTCGATCCGCTGGGACCTCAACTACTTCAAGTACCACTTCCTCAAGCTGGCGCACGTGCCGTTCAACGAGCAGCGGCTCGAGGACGACGTCGCACGACTGACCGCGCATCTCCTCGAGGCGGACTCCGACTACTTCCTGTACCGCGACTTCCAGTCCCGCAACATCATGATCCGAGACCGGGAGCCGTGGTTCCTGGATTTCCAGGGCGGCCGGAAGGGCGCCCCGCACTACGACGTGGCGTCCCTGCTGTACGACGCGAAGGCCGACCTGCCACCGTCGATGCGCACCGCCCTGCTGGAGCATTACCTCGACGCGCTGAGCGAGCACGCCGCGGTGAATCGCGACGAGTTCCGCGCCCGGTTCCCGAGCTTCGTCCTCGTGCGGTTGATGCAAGCGTTGGGTGCGTACGGGTACCGCGGGTTCTTCGAGCGCAAGCGACGCTTCCTCGAAAGCGTGCCCAACGCGGCCCACAATCTGGACCGCCTGATGTCGGCGGGACTGCCGCTGGCCCTCCCGGAGCTCGAACGGGTGTTTCGTCACATCGCCGACCGGTGGATGCCCGAGCCCGGATCCGCCGTGACTGAGACCGGGCTCGGCGTGCTGATTCAGAGCTTCTCGTTCCGCGACGGATACCCCCCCGATCTCGAGGGCCACGGCGGAGGGTTCGTATTCGACTGCCGCGCGCTTCCCAATCCCTACCACGAGCCGGCGTTGCGCGAGCTGACGGGCGAGGCGCCCGCGGTCGCCGCCTTTCTCGAGCGTGCGCCCGAGGTCCAACGGTTTTGGGAAAACGTCCGAGCGCTCGTTGACGCGCAGGTGGAGAAGTACGCCGAGCGGCGCTTCTCGAGCCTCACGGTCTCGTTCGGGTGCACCGGCGGGCGGCACCGATCGGTTTTCCTGGCGACCAAGCTCGCCGCGCACCTCGCCCAGCATTGCCCGCACGTGACCGTGCGGGTGCGGCACGCGGCCCTGTGATGGAGGCGATGATTCTCGCCGCCGGGGCCGGCACTCGGCTCCGTCCGTTGACGGACCGGCTGCCCAAGGCCCTCGTCTTGGTGCGCGGGCGCCCACTCCTCACCCACGTGATGGACCGGCTGGTCGCCGCGGGAGTCACTCGCATCATCATCAACACGCATCACCAGGGCGAACAAATCAGCGCGTTTCTCGAGCGTCATGCCCCGCCTGGAGTTGAAATCGCGCTCTCTCCGGAACGCGACGGCCCCTACGACACGGGTGGCGGGTTGCTGGCCGCCGCTCCGCTGTTCCGCCGCACGGGTCCCTTCCTGCTGCACAACGTGGACGTGCTCTCGCGCATCCCGCTGCCTGATCTACTTGCGACGCACAGCGCCCACCGAAGACGCGCCGCGGGGCAACTCATTGCCTCCGTCGCCGTGCAGGCGCGCGGCGCCCGGCGGCAACTGCTCTGCGATACCGACGGTCTGATGGGGTGGGAGAACCGCGGGGAGGATGGGACTGTGCTCGCATCGCGCCGCGTGCGAAGGCCGGTCGGGAAACTCATACACTGGTCCTTTACCGGGATTCACGTGATCGAGCCGGCGATGCTCGATCTGGCGGATAGGACAGGAAGATTCTCGATCGTCAGTTGGTACTTGAGCCTGGCGCAACGGGGGTACCGGATCCTGCCGGTGGACGTATCGGCGCACGCGTGGATGGATGTGGGATCACACGAGCGCCTGGCCGAAGCCGAAGTGCGGTTCTGACTACGCGGCCGTCGCTCGGGCTTGGCGCAACGCGTCGAGCAGCGGCCGCACCTCCTGCCGCTCTTCCGGCGTCAACTCGCCGAGCAGCGTCACGAACGCGCGTTCCGCCTCGGCCGGTGAGGTGGCGAGCACGAGCCGGCCACCCACGATCCACATCCGCACCGTAACCGCCCCGCCGATCACCTGCTCGCCCA
>CAYWNR010000058.1:0-2901 GCA_964459705.1 uncultured Gemmatimonadaceae bacterium
AAGCTGAACGCCGTGCGCATGAACTACCGGGCGGCCGACGGCGAGGCGTACGAACTCAATCTGATCGATACTCCCGGTCACGTGGACTTCACCTACGAGGTCTCCCGGTCCCTGGCCGCGTGCGAGGGCGCGGTGCTCGTGGTGGACGCCAGTCAGGGTATTCAGGCGCAGACCTTGAGCAACCTGTTCCTCGCGCTCGACGCCGGCCTCGAGATCATCCCGGTGCTCAACAAGATCGATCTCCCGGCGGCGGAGCCCGAACGCCGCGTGCAGGAGCTCCACGACCTGGTGGGCAGCGGGCCGGACGAAGTCCTGCTCGTCTCCGCAAAGGAGGGCCGCGGGGTCGGTCCGCTATTGGAAGCGATCATCCGGCGCGTGCCACCGCCCAAAGGGAACACCGCCGCGCCGCTCCGGGCGCTCATCTTCGACTCGTACTACGACCGGTATCGCGGAGCCATCGCGAGCATTCGCGTGGTGGACGGTGCCGTGCGCAAGGGCATGCGGATCGCCTTCGGCTCGCATCCCGAACACGAGTATGACGTAGACGAGGTCGGCTACCTCCAGCTCGAACGCAAGACCACCGACGTGCTCGAGGCGGGCGAGGTCGGCTACGTCGTGGCCAACGTCCGCGGCGTGGAGGAGACCCGAGCCGGCGACACGGTGCTCGACGCCGCCCGTCGCGCCCTCCCGCTCCCCGGGTATCGAGAGATCAAGCCGATGGTGTTCGCGGGCCTCTATCCCACCGACACCGGCCAGTACGAAGACCTGCGGGACGCGCTCAGCAAGCTCAAGCTCAACGACGGGTCGCTGAGCTACGAGCCGGAATCGTCCGTCGCGCTCGGGTTTGGGTTCCGCTGCGGATTCCTGGGCTTGCTGCACATGGACATCGTGCGCGAGCGGTTGGAGCGCGAGTCCAACCTGGACCTCATCTCCACCGTCCCCAACGTGGAGTATCACGTCCACAACGCCGACGGGACGACGCAGATCATCGAGAATCCCACCTTGTTGCCGCACGGCTCTGGGGTCGATCACATCGAGGAGCCGTACGTGCGCGCCCGGCTGACGGCGCCGTCGGACTACATCGGCGCCATCATGCGGCTCGGGCAGGACCGGCGCGGTGAGTATCTGGGCATGCACTACCTCGATCCGTCCCGCGTGCAATTCGAGTTCGAGTTCCCGCTCGCCGAGATCATCCTCGACTTCTTCGACAAACTCAAGACGGCGACGCGCGGGTTCGCGGCGATGGACTACGAGACGAGCACCTACCGGCGCAGTGATCTGGTGAAGCTCGACATGCTCATCAACGGCGACGCGGTGGACGCCTTCAGCGTGATCATTCACCGCGATAAGGCCTACGAGTGGGGCCGGAAGATCGCCGAGAAGCTGAAAGAGCTCATTCCCCGGCAGCTGTTCGAGGTCGTCATCCAGGCAGCCATCGGGAGCAAGGTCATCGCGCGGGAAACCGTACGGCCGCTGCGGAAGAACGTGACCGCCAAGTGCTACGGCGGAGACGTGACCCGCAAACGGAAGCTCCTGGAGAAGCAGAAGGAGGGGAAGAGACGGATGAAGCAGGTGGGCACCGTCGAGATCCCGCAGGAGGCCTTCTTGGCGGTCCTGCAGGTCGAATGAGCCGCACCGTGGTGGTCCAGACCGCCTGGCTCGGCGACACGCTGCTGACGACGCCGCTGCTCGCCGCGCTCGCGGAAGGCGCCGGCCCGGTGGACGTGGTCGTCACTCCCGCGGCCGTGCCGTTGCTCGAGACCAACCCGGCCGTACGACGGGTGTGGCCGTATGACAAGCGCGGCGGCGAGCGGGGACCGGTTGCCCTCGTTCGGCTGGCCCGACGCCTTCGCGCGATGCGCTTCGCCACGGCCGTCCTCCCGCAGGGATCACTGCGGAGCGGGCTGCTGGCCCGCGCTGCCGGCATTCCCCGGCGCGTGGCGTTCGCCGGTACGGCCGCCGCCTGGCTGTGCACCGAGCGCCGTCCGAGGCGCGGGCGCCACGAGGCCGAGCGGCTCCTGGAACTCGCCGACACCGGCGGCCCGACCGCGCTGACCCTGATTCGCACCGCGGACGATGAACGGGCCGCCGACATCGCGCTCGCCCGGGCCGGGATCACGGGCGCGTTCATCGTGCTGGCGCCCGGGTCCGCCCGCCCCACGAAGCGGTGGCCACACTACGCCGCCCTCGCTGCCGCGCTCGCCCACGACGTGCACGTCGTTCTCCTCGGGGCCGCAGGCGAGGGCTTCGCCCACATGCCCCATGCCCGCGGTACCGTGGCGGACCTCACGGGCCTTCCCCTCCGCGTGTCCGCCGCCGTCCTCGCCCGCGGCCGGGCGGCGGTGGTCAATGACTCCGCGATGTTGCACCTTGCGCAGGCGACGGGCACGCCGGTGGTCGCGTTGTTCGGCCCCACCGACCCCTCGCTCGGCTTCGGGCCGCGGGGGCCGCGCGATCGTACCTTGAGCGTGGCGTTGTCGTGCCGGCCGTGCTCGACCCACGGGGATGCCCGCTGCCCACTCGGTCAGCACCGCTGCCTGCGCGACCTGTCCGTTGCCCGCGTCCGGGACACGGTGCAGGATGTGCTCACCGCCAAGGAGGCCCTGTGCGTCTGATCGTCGGCGTGGATCTCGGGGGAACCACCATCGCCGTCGGTACGGTCTCGGAAGACGGCCGTACCGTCAGCGGGTTCCTCAGCGAGTCGACCCCGGTTCAGCTCGGGCCCGATGCGATCGTGGATCGGATCGCGACCATGATCCGCGCTTCCCTCGACCTCGCGCGAACGGAACTCGGCACCTCGCCCTTCGAAGTGGCCGGCGTGGGGATCGGCGCGCCGGGCCCGCTCGACACCAAGCGCGGCATCGTGCTCATGAGCCCGAACCTCGGCTGGAAGGACATGCC
>CAYWNR010000058.1:3001-12083 GCA_964459705.1 uncultured Gemmatimonadaceae bacterium
ACACCAAGCGCGGCATCGTGCTCATGAGCCCGAACCTCGGCTGGAAGGACATGCCGCTGCGGGACCGAATCGCCACCGCGACCAATCTCGAGGCGGCCCTCGATAACGACGCGAACTGCGCGACCCTCGGCGAATGGTGGCGCGGGGCGGCCCAGAACGCCGGGGTCGTGGTCGGCATCACGATCGGGACCGGGATTGGTGGCGGGATCGTGTTGGACGGGCACGTCTTCCACGGCGCCTCGGATGTTGCCGCCGAGATCGGGCACACGACGATCGACGTCACCGGACGCCGGTGCAAGTGCGGGAACTACGGCTGTCTGGAGGCCTACGCCTCCGGCAGCGCCATCGCGGCCCGCACGATCGAAGAGCTGGAAGCCGGCACCCCCAGCATGATATCCGAGCTCGTCGACGGCGACGTCAGTCGCGTCACGGCGCAAACGGTCTACCGGGCGGCGCAGGCGGGCGACGCCCTCGCCCACGAGATCGTGCGAGACACGGCGCGGTTTCTCGGAGCCGGCATCGCGAACATCGTCAACGTGCTCAATCCCGACGTGGTCGTCGTGACGGGCGGCGTGACGGGGGCCGGCGACCGATTGTTCGGCCCGCTGCGGATCGAAGTCGCCCGCCGCGCGTTCAAGCCCGCGGTCGACGCCTGCCGGATCGTTCCCGGCGCGTTACCCGGCACCGCCGGGGTACTCGGCGCCGCCGCGTCGTTCAAGAACCAGCGATGGGGCGCCGTGTGAAGCGACTCGGCGTGGTCGGGACGATGGTGTGGGATCGTATCATCCGCGTGGAATCGCCGGCGGAGCCCGTCGAAGAATGGGGCGGCATCGCCTATGCGCTCGCTGGGCTGGAGGCGGCCCTGCCCGATGACTGGCAAATCGTGCCCCTCATCCGCGTCGGGCACGACCTGGCGCGGGAGGCCAACGCGTTCCTGCACGATCTCTCCCACCGGACCGCCACCGCACGCTTCATCGAGGTCCCACAGCCCAACAACCGCGTGACGCTCCGCTATCAGTCGACTGAGCGCCGCTCCGAGCGGCTCACGGGCGGTGTCCCGCCGTGGAGCTGGGCGGAGCTGGGGCCCCTGGTCACCGACCTCGACGCCCTGTACCTGAACTTCATCTCCGGCTTCGAATGCAGTCTGGAAACCGCACGGCAGTTGCGACGGGGATTCCAAGGACCGATCTACGCGGACTTCCATTCCTTGCTCCTCGGTGTGACGCGCCAGGGGTATCGGGTACCGCAGACGCTCCCGGACGTGGACGGCTGGTTCGCCTGTTTCGACGTCGTGCAAATGAACGAAGATGAGCTCGGCGTCTTGGGAGGAGACCCCATGGCCCTCGCGGCTCGCGCGCTCGCGGCGGGTGTGCGCCTGCTGGTCGTGACACTGGCGGAGCGCGGCGTCGTCTACTTCGCGCAACAGCCTTTCACCTTCGGATGCGACCGCGCCCGCCTCAGCACCGGACCCATCGAGACCGCGCGGATCCCGATTCCAGGGCCCGCCCCCGCCGACCCCGACCCGACCGGGTGCGGCGACGTGTTCGGCGCGACGCTCGTCGCCTGCCTGCTCGCGGCGATCCCGCTCCCGGGCGCGCTGCGCACCGCCAACGAGGCTGCGGGACGCAACCTCCACCACCGCGGCGCGACCCGGCTGCACTACCATTTGCGCGGGACGATCGCCCCCCAATGACACGCGTCGTGGAGGTGCCCGCGCAGTTCGACGATCGCACGTTCGATCAGTTCGCCCGCGCGTACAGCGGCGACGAGGCCGGCCGGGTACTGTTCGATGCCCACGCCGCGCAGTGGGCGTCGCCGTTCGGGCTAGTGGGACTCTTGACCGCCGGCCAGGCGATCGTCGAGCAAGGCGCCGAGCGACCGCTCCTGACGCTTCCTCAGGACCGCGACGTCGCCCACTACTGGGCGCGTGCCGGTTTCGTCCGGCACGCGGAGATGTACTTTGAGATCCATGGAAAAGTCCCTCGTGCACCGAGCCACGGCGAGTCCGACGTCCTCCTCGAGGTCACTCCCGTGCGCGGCGCGGACGATGTCCATGAGGTCGTGCAGCACATCCAGGAGCGGGCGGCGGCCATCCTCACCCACGAGCTCGGGCTCGAGCCGACGGCGACGATGGGATTCGGGATGGCGCTTTCGGAGGCGTGTCAGAATATTGTTGAGCACGCCGGCACGGGTGGATGGGTCGCCGTGCAGACGTACTCGTGGCGCCGCCGCCTCGGGCGCCGAGTGGTGGTGATCGCGGTATCCGACGCGGGCGTGGGGTTTCGGCGCTCGCTGGAGGCAACACAGGCCAAGCGGTTCGGCGATCGCTGGAGCGACGCCGCCGCACTCGAAGCCGCCCTGATTCAGGGGGTGAGCCGTTTCCGAGATCCGGGGCGCGGCCAGGGACTGGCCGGCATCCGCCGTTACCTCAACCGCTGGACCGGCAAGTTGGCGGTGCGGAGCGGGACGGCACGCATGGCGATGGTGCCGCCGTGGGACGACGACGTCCCGCTCGTGGATCGATTGCCGTTCTTTCCGGGAACCCAGGTGCTGATGATCGTCCCCGCCGCTGACGAGAAGCAATGACCCGTATCGACCTGGTCGACGTCCTCCGCCGCACCGTCTCCGCGATGTACGGAGATCTGGTGACGCGCCGGACGGGCGAGGCGGTGCGCGGCGGCGTCGAGGCCCTGCTCCGCGAGAACGGCGACGATGACGTCGCCGTGATCGACTTCGGCACGGTCCGCCTGCTCGACATGTCCTGCGCCGACGAGATCGTCGGGAAGCTGCTCCTGGCACGCGGCCTGGCCCGGCACTTCGTGCTCGTGGGCGTGCACGCGGCCCACGAGGACGCCTTGCTACCCGTCCTCAATCGCCACCGTCTTGCCGTGGCGGCCCAGGATCGGTCGGGTACGCTCAAGCTGCTCGGGAGCATGCCCGAACCCGCCCACCGCGTGTTCCACGCCCTCGCCGACGCGGGGCCGGCCGACTCGCTCGAAGTCGCCGAACGGCTCGCCGTGCCACAGGAAGAGGCCCGCGCGGCGCTCGACTTGCTGTGCGAGCGAGGGGTGATCCTGGAATCGGGCGGCCACTACCAGGCGCTCCGCTGCGCATGACCCGCCGCCGGCTGGGCCTCTCGACCCGCGCCATTCACGGCGAACCCCACGCGCACCCGCCGCAGTCACCGGTGTCGTCTCCCATCGTGCAGAGCAGCACGTTCACGAATCCGGTGGGCTCGGACGAGGAAGTCCTGTATACCCGCTACGGGAACAACCCCAATCAGGTCTCCCTCGCCACGCGGCTTGCCACCCTGGAAGGCGGCGAAGCCGCCATCGCAGTCGGCAGCGGGATGGGAGCCACCGCCCTGGCGCACCTCGCGGTGCTGGGTCCCGGCGACCACCTGGTGTCGTGCGATTGGATTTACGGTGGGACGCGACGCTTGTTCGACGGCGAGTTCGCCCGCCTGGGGATCGAGGTCTCGTATGTGGACCCCGCGAATCCCCGGAGCTGGAAGGCGCGGTTGCGCGGGACGACCCGCGCCATCTTCGTCGAGACGCCCACGAATCCGCTCATGCGGGTGATCGACATCGAGCCGCTCGCCTCGCTCTGCCACACCGAAGGCATCGCGCTGATCGTCGACTCGACGTTCGCATCGCCCATCAACTTCCGGCCCCTCGAGCACGGGGCGGATATCGTCATTCATAGCGCCACGAAGTACCTCAACGGCCATAGCGACGTGATCGCGGGAGCGGTCATCGGGACCGAGGAGATGATCGAGGAGGTCCGGCGCTTGATGCAGGTGTGGGGGCAGGCGCTCGACCCGCACGCGGCTTGGCTCGTGGAGCGCGGGCTGAAAACCCTCGACGTCCGCATGGCTCGCCACAACAGCAACGGCCTCGCCTTCGCCGAGTGGGCCAGTGAGGTCGCCGGGCTCGCCGCGGTCCACTATCCCGGCCTCCCGGACCACCCCGACCACGCCATCGCTGCGCGGGTGCTGGATGGCTACGGTGGCATGGTGGGCATCGAAGTACGTGGCGGCGCGGCCGCGGCCGAGCGGATGCTGCGCCGGTTGCGCGTTGCGCACCATGCGCCGAGCCTCGGCGGCGTGGAGACGCTCGTCTCCGAGCCCCGGCTGACGTCGCATGCGGCGCTCACGGCCGCCCAGCGGGGCGCGCAAGGCATTCCAGACGGGTTTGTGCGCGTGAGTGTCGGCATCGAGGATGTGGGGGACGTGATCGCCGACTTCACGCGCGCGCTCCGCCGACCACGCCGCGGGTAGGGCGTGATCACCTTCACCAAGGTCTTCAAAGCCTATCCGAAGGGCGTCTTCGCGTTGCGCGACGTCTCCATCCATGTCGCGAAGGGCGAGTTCACCTTCCTCACCGGGCACTCCGGCGCCGGCAAGTCGACGGTCTTGCGCCTGATCTACGCGGGCGACCTGCCGACCGAGGGGGAAGTCCGGGTGACGGGCCACCTGACGCACAAGCTGCGCGGTCGGGACATCGCGCGCCTCAGACGACGCCTCGGCATCGTGTTTCAGGATTTTCAATTGTTGGCCGATCGCACGGCCGACGAGAACGTCGCGTTCGCACTGGAGGTGACGGGGGCCCGCCGCGACTTCGTCGGCCCCAAGGTGGCGCGCGTGCTGGCGCAGGTCGGCCTGGCGGCCAAAGCCCGCGCCTTTCCGCACGAGCTCTCCGGCGGCGAACAGCAACGGGTCGCCATCGCTCGGGCCCTCGTGAACGACCCGTTCGTCCTCCTCGCCGACGAGCCCACCGGCAACCTCGACGAGCGGGCCACGCGGGGCGTGTTCCAGTTGCTGCGGGAGATCAACGCGAACGGGACGGCGGTCGTCATGGCCACGCACGATCTCGACCTGGTGCGCCAGGCGACCTATCGCACGATCGAGCTCGAGGGCGGCGCCGTCGTCTACGATTCCGTCGAAGACGGCGACGGCGTGGTCGGTCCGGTATGAGACTCGCCATGCGGGAGGCCGTTCGCTCGTTCAACCGCGCCCCGGTATTGTCGATTCTGTCCGTCACCACCATCGCCTTCGCCTTGTTCGTAGTGGGCCTGGTGGTCCTCATCGGCCTCAACGTCAAGGCGGCGCTCGAGAACGTGGGCGAGCGCGTGGAGATCGTCCTGTACCTCCGGCGGGGCACGCCGCTCGAAGCCGCGACGATGGCCATGCAGGATATCCTGGCCTTCCCCGAGGTCGCGGACGTCTCCTACGTCTCCGAAGAGGAGGCGCTGGCGCGCGCCCGCGAGGAGCTGCGCGAGTTCCAGGATGTCTTCGCGGATCTGGCGCAGAACCCGTTGCCGGCCTCGCTCGAGGTGACGCTCAAGCCGCAGTTCCGCGATGCCCCGCATGTGGAGGCCGTGGCGGAGCGGCTCCGTGGGTTCCGGTTCGCGGAGGACGTGCGGTTCGGCCGCGATTGGATTGCGAAGCTCGATCGCCTCCGGTCCATTGCCGCGGCCATGAGCGTCCTCATCAGCGCGGCCTTCGCGGCCGCCTCGATCATCATCATCGGGACGACCATCCGGCTGACCGTGCTGCAACGGAGTCGCGAGATCGCCATCATGCGCTTCGTGGGTGCGACCGACGGCTTCATCCGCGCTCCCTTCCTCCTCGAAGGGGCCCTCAAGGGAGCGCTGGGAGGCGCGCTGGCGCTCGGCCTGAGTTACGGCGCGTTCGCGATCGTGAATCACTTCGTGTTCCGCGGTCGGTTCTTCACCCCGGTCGAGACCCTCACGTTCGTGGCGGCGGGAACCCTCCTGGGACTGTTCGCCAGCGCGGTGAGCGTCGGCCGCCACCTCAAAGCCATCTGATCGTGATCGGCGCGCGCTCCACTCGCGCGGCGCTCGTGCTGCTGACCGTGACCCTCGGGGCGCGCGCCGCTCCCCTCCGTGCGCAAAGCACCCTGGACCGGCAGATCCGCGAAAACCAGGCACGCCTCGACTCGATCCGCCGTGAGCGCTCGACCTTGGAGAGCGATCTGGCAGGCCTCCGGCGGCGGGAACGCAATCTCACCACGGAGTTGACGAACCTCGAGCGACAGAAGAGCGCCACCTCCCGCCTGGTGAACGAGTTGGACCGGCAACTGTCGGGCCTCGGACAACAACTCGACTCCGTGACCGCCGACTTGCTGCTCGCCGAAGACGCGCTGGCCGAGAAGCGGGCCGTCCGCGAGCGGCGCATCGTGGAGCTGTACAAGCGCGGCTCCTTGTGGACGTTCCAGGTCTTACTGGCGGCCGAGTCCTTCGGCGACCTGCTCAGCCGCTACAAGTACCTCCAGCTCGTCAGCCGGCAGGACCGAGCCCTGGTCACCGAGGTCGAGGTGCTGCGCGACCGCATCGCGCACGAGCGCGGGCAGGTGGCCCTGGTGCAGCGCACGCTGAACCGCAACCGCTCCGAGCGCGAAACCGAGCTGGACCGATTCGCGACGCTCGAGCAACAGCGCCTGCGCAACCTGCGGCAAACCCGGGCGACGGCGTCGCGGACCACCGAACGCCTCTCGACGCTCGACCAGAATGAACGCCGGATCAACACACTGATCGCCAACCTCGAGCGGCGGCGGCGGGAAGCGCTGGCGTCCGGGCGCGCCACCTTCGCACCCACGCTCACCGAAGGGAGCATCGGAACCCTCGAATGGCCCGCCGTCGGGCCCATCGCATATCCCTTCGGACGCAGCGCCGGACCTCGCGGGACGGTGATCCGACACGACGGATTGGGCATCCGCGTGCCCGTGGGCACCGAGGTGCGCGCGGTCGCGGGCGGGCAGATCGTCGCCGCAGAGCCGTATGGGACCTACGGCCGATACGTCATGATCGACCACGGGGGAGGGTTCTACACCCTCTACCTCTACCTTTCGTCGGTGACGGTCATCGCCGACCAACACGTGGAAGGTGGCACCGTCATCGGCCGATCCGGTGGCGAGGCGACTGAAGAAGGACCGCACTTCGAGTTCCAGATCAGACAATCCCCAGCCAGCGGTCAAGCGCTGCCGCTCGACCCCATGAACTGGCTTAAGCGACGCTAGGTCAATAGCATAGCATCAATCGCCAGTTCTCACATAATTAGTACACTATTCAGCTTTCAATAGCACATTGAGAGAGAACGGGGCTCTCGTGCGGCCACCACATCCCTCCCCCAGAGGGTTGACGAAATCACCGCGCCCAGTTAATTGATACAAACGTATGAATGGCCACACGTCGACCCGCGAGCGAATCCTGACCGCCGCCCGAGAGCTGTTCGCGGCCCAGGGCTACCGCGGCGCTTCGATCCGGGACATCACCAAAGCTGCCGGCGCGAATCTCGGGGCCGTCACCTATCATTTCGGCACCAAGCAGGACCTCTATCAAGCGGTCCTGTCCGGCGCCTTCGACGAGCTCGCGGGGCGGATCGAAGCGGCGGCCGGCACGGAGGGCAGCGGCCCGGAGCGGCTCGCCGCCACCGTGCGCACGATGTTTCGCTTCTACCAAGAGGAACCGGACGTCCCACGGCTGGCCCTGCATCAGCTTGCCGGCGGCGCCGGCTTACCCCCGGTCGTGGGGCCCTATCTCCGGCGCAACCTCGGCGCCATTGGCGCCCTGATCGAAGCCGGAATCGCCGCCGGCGAGTTTCGCGCGGTGGATCCCAACCTCGTCACGTTCACCATCATCTCGCAGGCCGTCTGGTTCGCGATCATCGGTCGCAGCCTGGTGACGCTCGCGGACCTCCCCGTCGACCACGAGCTGCTGGCCGAGCGCATGGAACGCCACGTCACCGATGTCGTCACTCGTTTCCTGGCCCAGGAGGCCGGTCCGTCATGATGTTCTTCGCTACGCTCGCGCTCCTGACGGTGTCCCCGCAGGGGCCGGACTCGTCCATCACCCTCACGGCCGCCGCCGCCCGCGCCCTCGAGGTCCATCCGACCATGGCCGCTGCCAGCGCCGCCGTGGCCGGCGCGGAGGCACGGCGCCGGCAAGTGCGCAGCGCGTGGTTTCCCCAACTCACCACCCAAGCCAGCATCGCGCAGTTCCAAGAGCCCATGGTGGTACGACCGATCCACGTGCTCGATCCGAGCCGCCTCGCCTTCGATCACACCTTGATCCAGAGCGACCTCCGGCTCAGCTACACGCTCTTCGACGGCGGAGCCCGAATCGCGCGAGGACGGGCCGCGGGAGCCGCGCTGGCCGCCAGCACGGCCGGGCGTGACGCCGCCTCTGCCGCCCTGCTGGCAGACGTCGCGCGGCGCTACCTGGCCGCGCGGACGGCCCGCGAGACCCGCGACGCGCAACAGGAGGGCGTCCGCGCACTCACCGCCGAACGCGACCGGGTCGCGCAGCTCGTGCGTGAGGGGGCGGGAGCGCAGGTCGAGCTGTATCGCGTCGAGGCCGCGCTCGCCCAGGCCCGCGCCGAGTTGACGCAGGCCGCGGAGACCCTGGACGTCACCCGGCGCTCGCTCGCGCGCGCGCTGGACCTTCCCGCCGTTACGGTCGCGCGGGTGCAGCCGGTAGCGATCACACCTTCGGACACCGCCGACCGAGCCGGTCTGCTGGCGCGGGTGGCGGCGCAGAACCCCGAGCTGGCGCAGGCCGCGGAAGCGCGGGAGCAGGCGCGCCAGTTCCGGCGTCAGGCCAAGGCGGCGTGGCTCCCTCGGTTGGACGCCTTCGGGGCCGTCAGTGCTTACGGCGACGGCGGTTGGGACTTCACGACCGAGTGGCAGGTCGGCGCCCGCGTGTTCTACCCACTGTTCGAGGGCGGGCAGCGCAGCGCCGCCGTCGCCCAGTCAACCGCGGCCGAGGACGCGGCGGACGCCCGCTATCGCGCCGCGCAAGAGACGATTGCCGACGGGCTCGATCAGGCGCTGGCGCGCCTCGTCCAGGTGGACGCGCGCGTCGCGGCACTGGAGGCCACGACGACCTACTCCGCCGAGGTCGTGCGGATCGAGCGTTTGTCCCTCGATACCGGCGCGGGCACCGAGGTCGAGTTCCTCCGCGCCGAAGCCGATCTCCGCCACGCCCGTGCCCAACTCGCGGAGGCCAGGTCCGCGCGCATCCTCGCCCACATCGAGCTGGCCCGACTCACCGGCGACCTCAC
>CAYWNR010000059.1:0-6409 GCA_964459705.1 uncultured Gemmatimonadaceae bacterium
AGCAGGTAGCAGATGATGGACGAGACGGACGAGCCGCGGCCGCGGCCTGGGAGCAGGTTCCCGCTCGCGCGTCGGCTCCCCGCGCGCACGTCGGCGGCGACCTCGCGGGCGAGATCGAACAGGTCGTTGTAGACCAGGAAGAAGCCAGAGAGCTTGTGGCGCTCGACGAGCCGTAGCTCCTCGTCGAGCCGGCGGATCGCCTGGTCGCGCAGGTCGTTGCCCTCTGGATAGCGCTCATCCAGCCGCGCGCGACACAATTCGGCCAGCGCGCGCGGAGCGGGCGCGCGATCGCTGCCGCGGAAATCGGGAAACGTGTACCCCAGGTCGCGCGTCAGGTCGAACGCTGCGCAGCGCTCGGCAATGACAAGCGTGTGGGCGACCGCGTCCGGCCGGTCGCGGAACAAGGCCGCCGCTTCCTCGGGCGACCGCAGGAAGAACTCGCTGTTGGCGCGACGCACGTCGTGCGAGCCATCGAGCGTCAACCGATGGCGTAACGCGGTGAGCACGTCGTGCAACCGGTGCCGCTCGCGACGGTCGTAGTGCGCATCGCCCGTCGCGACGACCTTCAGTCCCTCTCCGTCGGCAATGTCGCAGAGCGCCCGCGTACGGTTCGTGTCGCCGCGCACATAGTTCCGCTGCAATTCCACGAAGAACCGCTCGGCGCCGAAGAAATCTCGGCAGTGCACGGCGAGCCGGCGGGCCGCCGTGAAGCCCTCCCGCGCGAGCGTCGCCGGCAGCAATCCCTCGCGGCAGCCGGACAGAACGATCAACCCTTCCTGCCGAGCGACCAATGACTCGAAGGCGAGTCGCGGATCGCGGCGGTCTTCCCGTCCCAGGTGTGCTTCGGTGATCAGTCGGCAGAGGTTGGCGTACCCCCGAGGTGTCTCGGCCAGCAGCGTGACGTGCGATCCGTCGAGCAGCGTCACCTCGGCGCCGGTGATGGATTGCAGGCCGAGCTGCTTGGCCACCTGCGCGAACGCCATCGAACCGTAGAGCCCGTTGTGGTCGGTGAGTGCCAGGGCGGGGTAGCCCAGCTGCACCGCGCGCTGCGCCAAGGCCTCGGGCGGCGAGGTGCCGTCCAGGAAAGAGAACGCGGAGTGGGAATGGAGTTCGATGTACATGGCAGCGGGGCAGTGAGGCAGCGCGGCAGAAAAGCCGATGGCAACTGGGCAGCGCGGCAGGGGACTCCGACTGCCTCGCTGCACGCACTGCCGCGCTGCGTTACGGCATCTGCATAAACCATTCACCAGTAGTCAGATCTTCGAACAACACCACGTGCGCTCCTCCTTCGAGGACGACCTCGACGTAGCGGCGGTGGATGGGGGAGCGCCACCACTCGTCTTGCACTACCCAGATCTCGACGACCTCCTCCACCCTTCTCCCCGCCTCCTCGGCGGTCCCCCACTCCCCCACCGCCCCGCCCTGACGGACCGTCGGACCGGCGGACGAAGGTGGCGTTGGCATCGGTCCGCCGGTCCGCCGGTCCGCCGATTCACCATCGCTCTCCACCACCCACGTCGGCCGCCCCCATTCGTCCAAACCAACCTCCACCCCGGAGGGCAGGTTCAGGGCTCGAAGGCGATCAGGGCGTAGCGGCGTTCGGGAAGACGGGACCATGGTTGTACCTCCACGACGCGATAGAGCATGTGACGCTTGAGACGCTGGTGGATCTCGCGGGCGGCAACGCGGAGCGCTCGGCGGCGGCCTGCACGCGCGGCCGCCGCGGCGTCGCGGGCGAAGAGCTGTAGCTCGTCGGTGCCGCGGGCGAAGGCGGTGAACTCGACCGCGAGCGACTCGACCGCGCCGGTGGGTGGCGTGCGCTCGAGATGGGTGAGCAACGGTGCGTGGATTCGCTCGCGCAGCGCGGCGGGATCTTTGAGCATGGCCTCGATCATCCACGACGCGCCCTGCTCGAGTGCCGCGCGGACGCGCACCGTCTGCACGCGCCAGCCGGTACGGCGCGGGTCGCGGAGCGCGTGCTCGATCAGCACGCCGATCGTGTGGGCCAGCATGCCGCGGTCGGCGACCGGTGACGGATAGTCGAGTGAGGCGACGATCGGCTGCGGCCGAACTTTGCCTGTGACCGGCTCGTCGAACGCGCCCGCCGCGAGCCGCCACGAGGCCTTTCCCTCGCGCCCGAACTGCGCCACCACGGCAGCTTCGGGCAGCGCGGCGAGGTCGCCCAACGTTTTCAGGCCGAGCTGCTGGAGCCGGCGATGATTGTCGGGATGCAACGGGAGCACCGCGATGGGTTGGGCGCGAAGGAAGCTGCCCCGCTCCCCATCTGTTACGACGATAGGGTTACCTGGCGTCGATCTGGTGGCGGCGACCCAGGCCGTGAACTTTCCGCGAGCCCAACCGAGGCGGACCGGCGGACCCTCTCCGCCCCGCCCATCCACCCCGGCGGTCCCCCGCACATCCGCCACCCCACCCCGGCGGACCGTCGCACCGATGCCAACCCCGTCCGCCGGTCCGCCGGTCCGCCGGTCCGCCAGGGTTGTGTGGTTGGGGTGGAAGGGGACCGCCGTTTCTCCAATGATCTCCAACTGTCTCCGCGGATCCCCGTAGAGCCTCTCGAGTCCATCCACGCCGACATACGCCCGTCCCAACTCCGCGGGCTCGATCACGGGGCTCACGCTTTCGAGTCGCATGAGCAGCCGAGCGAATTGCTCGTCGTAGAAAACCGGATCGGGCTCGATCAAGGCGAGCGTAGGGCAAAGGCCGATGGCCTGGCTCACGGTGAGTCCCGGCTGCACGCCCTGTCGGCGCGCGAGTGATGAGACCTGCCACACTCGGCGGCTGTCTTCGGGGGCGAGGACCGCGGTGGGGCGGTCGACGAGATCGGGACGGCGCTCTTCCTCGCAGCGGAGAGGGAAGAGCGGGATCCAGAGGCAGACGGCGGTCTGGCTCCGAAGACCTTTCACCTTTCCCACCCGGCCGCCCCCTGCCATCCGGCGGCCCCACCCAACCACACCGCACCCGCCCGGCGGTCCCGCGCCGCTCCACCCAACCACCCGGCGGACCGGCGGACCGTTGTTCCGCCGTCAATCCGAACTGCGTTCCGCCGTTCGGCCGTTCGGTCGTTTGTAGTCCTGTCCATTCGTCCATCCGTTCTTCGGTCCGCCGGTCCGCCGGCTGAAACCCGAATATATCCCGAAGATCAGATCGTGCAAGAGAACGGCTATTTGCCAGTTATCTCTTTTTGTGACACTATCTTAGGTTGGACCCCATGGGTTCGGCGGAGACCGCCCGGTAAGAAACCGCTTCGGCCCAGTGCGGAAGTGCGCTTGCACTATGCTGACAACAGCAGCATAATGCATGTATGTCCACGTCGATCACAATCCGCGCCGTGCCCCAGAAGACCCGGGACGAGCTAGCCGCGCGCGCCGCGCGCACGGGGCGGTCGCTCCAGGAGTACCTCCGGGCCCAACTAATCGAGCTGGCCGAGCGGCCCGAGGCCGAGGTGCTGCTCGCCCGCATTCGGGAGCGGAAGCAACAGACGGGAAGCACGCTGCCGAAAGACCGGATCCTCTCGCACCGGGACGCCGAGCGACGGTGACGCTCGTGGCGGACGCCTCCCTCGTGGTCGCGGCTCTGGTGGACGGCGGGCGCGACGGCACGTGGGCGGAGCAAGTACTGGCGGGCGAAGCGCTGGCGGCACCGCACCACATGCCCGTGGAGGTCGCGAACATCCTGCGCCGCGCGGTACTGGCGGGAGAGATCTCGGCCGATGTGGCGGCGCTCGCCCACAGCGACTTGCTGGATCTGCGCGTGGAGCTGTTCCCGTACGCGCCGTTCGCCAGCCGCGTGTGGGAGCTCCGCGAGAATCTCACGACCTATGATGCGTGGTACGTGGCGGTGGCGGAGAGCGTGGGGGGCAAATTGGGAACGCTCGACGCGAAGCTGGCACGGGCCACGGGCCCGCGCTGCAGCTTCGTCGTTCCGCCCGCCTGACGCAGAAAGGAGCAGACGGCTTGGAGCGCCCTCGATCCACCCGATCACAGAATCCCATGGCGCTCCAATAGCTCGGCCACCGCGACGCGGCTCACGCGAAACGCATTCCACACGGAGGCACACCACGCATCGATGGCCTGGTCCCGCTCAGGCCCCGGTGGAGCGGCTATCACGTGCCCTGCCGTGATCGAGCCTCGGTCGTGCGGCAGGTCGAATGCCGGCCAGCCCCGCCGATGTCGACCCAGGGCCATGTGTGCCCGCTGCACCTGTCGTCCCGTGAATTCCTTCTCGAGATGCAGGTACAGTCCCACGAGGGCGAATGTCAGCGCGATGGGCTTGGTCTGCTCATCCGCCTGCTGCGCGGCCCACGCATCCACGACGTGTTGGTGAATGAATGTGCCTCCGCCATGCGCCAGCGTGTAACACTGAAGCTCGTTGTACGCGTCGTGTTCTGAGGGTTGGACGCCAGGCTGTCCCGGGTGTTCAACTTCTTCCATCAGCGATCTACCCTCGTCTCCGCGATGAACTGGCCGAGTATCAGACTCCAGCCGAGAATTGCTCGCAGCTGTAGGCGAAACTACACGACGTTCGGGCTGCGGCCCAAAACGCGCGTATTGTGTTGATGCGCAGCCACTTACAAAGCGGGTTCACGGAGAACGGAGTGGTGATCCGCCACCCCTACCCACGGTCTTCTGCATACCGCTGTCCGTCTGGCCGTCTCGCCGTCTAACCTGTCACCGTTCCCCTTCCCCCTTTCTCCTACCAACTTGGGTGTCATGAAGACCGCCATCCGCACCCACGGCTTCACCGAATCGGTGATCCGCGCCATGACCCGCGTGGCCACCGAGCACGACGCCATCAACCTGGCGCAGGGATTCCCCAACTTCCCGGCACCCGAGGTGATCAAGGAAGCCGCGGCCAAGGCCGTCCGCGACGACATCAACCAGTACGCTATCACCTGGGGCGCCAAACGCTTCCGCCACGCGCTCGCCAGGAAGTACGCCGACTGGTACGGCATGCCCGTGAATCCCGAGACGGAGATCACGGTGACGTGCGGTGCCACCGAAGCGATGGCGTCCGCACTGCTCGCGGTGGTGGATCCCAGCGACGAGGTGATCGTCTTGGAGCCGTTCTACGAGAACTACGGTCCGGACGCCATCCTCTGCGACGCTCGGCCCGTGTTCGTGCCGCTGGCGCCGGATCGCGAGATCGACCTCGATCGGCTCGCGGCAGCGTTCTCATCACGCACGCGCGCGATCATCGTCTGCACGCCCAACAATCCGACGGGCCGCGTGCTGTCCCGCGCCGAGTTGGAGGGCATAGCCGAGCTGTGCCGGCGCCACGACGCGTACGCGGTCACGGACGAGATCTACGAGCACATTTACTACGAAGGGGAGCACATCCCCATCGCGACGCTGGACGGGATGCGCGACCGAACGATCACGATCAGCGGCGCGTCGAAGACGTTCAGCGTGACGGGCTGGCGCATCGGCACCATCGTGGCGCCGGCCGGCGTGACGGACGCTATCCGCAAGGTCCACGATTTCCTGACAGTTGGCGCGCCGGCGCCGCTTCAGGAGGCGGTCGCGGTAGGAATGGAGACCCTCGGACGTGACTACTACGAGGGACTCGCGCGCGACTATCGGCGACGCCGGGACATCATGTGCGAGGGGCTCACGGCCGCGGGGTTCACGATGAAACCACCGCAGGGCGCCTACTACGTGATGGCCGACTTCTCGTCGCTCTCCGATCTACCGGACGACGAGTTCGCGGTCTGGCTGACGAAGGAGATTGGTGTGGCGCCGGTGCCGGGGTCGAGTTTCTACTCGAAACCGGAGCTGGGGCGGAAGCTCATCCGGTTCGCCTTCTGCAAGACGGACGCGATGCTGACGGAAGCCGCGGAGCGTCTCGCAGCCGTTCGGTCAGCAATTCGCTAGGGCTGCGCCCGGCGGCGTTCGGCGGCACCGCCGTTCCCCTCGCGTGGGGAACTGAACCCACTCCGGCCGGTACATTCCCGAATGCGCCTTGTCGTCCTCCTCTCGCTCGTTTGTGCGCTCGCCACCGGGAGTCAGGCCCAGTGGCAGAGGCAACGGCGAATGCATTGCGTGCCACCCGACACGACGCCCCCGGGGCGTGCCTTCTATTTCACCCGGGCGGTGTACAACGACTACAGCAGGTGGGGCCGAGGGAGTTGGAGCATCGATTGCCCGGAGGCGGACCAACACTTCGTGTACGGGCTCAAACACCTCACCGACATCGACGCCTTCGACATGCAGCACCTGGTACCGCTGGAGGATCCCGCCTTGCGGAACTTCCCGTTCCTCTACGCCGTCGAAGTCGGCCGCATGGCGCTCTCGGACTCGCAGCGCGTAGGGCTCCGCGACTACCTGCTTGCCGGCGGGATGCTGGTGGTGGACGACTTCTGGGGCAGCCGGGAGTGGGCGAACTTCGAACG
>CAYWNR010000059.1:6509-12021 GCA_964459705.1 uncultured Gemmatimonadaceae bacterium
GGCATCGCGTACCGGCGCTCGCATGGTAGCCTGCGATCGCGCGATCGTGCGATCCTGTTCGGACTGCGGGCGAGCGCGGTCGCCCTGCTGGTGTTCTGCCTCTCCGGCCCGGCCCTCCGGCTCTCGACCGTCGTCCCGCAAGAAAACGTACTCGGTGTGCTGATCGACGATTCCCGCAGCATGCGGATCGCGGATCAGGACGGAAAGACGCGGGGCGCCGTGGCGGCCGAGGCGTTCGCGAACGACGCGCCGGTGATGCGCGCGCTCGCCGAGCGGTTCCGTGTCCGCCTGTTCCGGTTCTCCGATACGTTCGGGCGGGCGGACAGCGCGGGCGCGTTGACGTTCGAGGGAACGCGGACGGACCTTGCCGCCGCGCTTACCGCCGCGCGCCGCGACCTCGGCACGAGTCCACTCGCCGGGATGGTGGTCGTGACGGACGGCGCCGACAATGCCGGTGGCACGCTCGCCGAGCCGCTGCTGGCGCTCGCGGCGGACCGCGTGCCGGTGCACGTGGTGGGGATGGGGAAGGAAACGCTCGAGCCGGACGTGGAGCTCACGCGGGTCGCGGCGCCGCGAACAGTGCTCCAGGGTACCGCGGTTGCGGTCGAGCTGTCGGTGCGCGCTCCCGGCTACGGCGGGCGCACGGTGCCGCTCCAGGTGGAAGATGAAGGGCGGATCGTCTCGCGCACCGACGTTCGGCTCCCTCCGGGAGGTGAGCCTGCCACCGTGCGCGCCCACTTCGTGGCGAACGAACCGGGACCGCGCCGGATCCGGTTCAGCATCCCCGTTCAGGATGGCGAGCTGCTCGCCGAGAACAACGTGGCGGAAGCCTTGCTCGTCGTGGACCGGCGAGTGGAGCGGATCCTCTACTTCGAGGGGGAGCCGCGCTGGGAGGTGAAGTTCCTCAGGCGAGCGGTGGCGGATGACGATCGCCTCGAGGTCGTGACTCTCCTGCGGACGGCCGAAGACAAGTACCTCCGACTCGGCGTGTCCGATTCGACGGAGTTGCTTGCCGGTTTCCCGCGCACGCGGGCGGAGCTGTTCCGCTACCGCGGGCTGATTCTGGGCAGCATCGAGGCGAGCTTCTTCACGCACGACCAGTTGCAGATGCTCGCCGACTTCGTGAGCGTGCGCGGTGGCGGGCTGCTGGTGATTGGCGGCCGCCATTCGTTCTCCGAGGGTGGGTGGGCCGAGACGCCGCTGGCGGACGTCCTGCCGGTGGTGCTCGATCCGGTCTCGCCGTCCGACACCGCGCGGTTCTTCACCGAGGTGTCGGTCAAGCTGACGCCGCAGGGCGCGGAGCATCCGGTCCTTCAGTTGCGGGAGACGCCTGAGGCCTCCGCCGCGCGGTGGGATTCGCTCCCCGCGCTGTCGATCCTCAATCCGATTCGCGAGGCAAAGCCCGGCGCGAGCGTGCTGCTCACCGGTGTCGGCGACGGCGGCCCATACGTGGTGCTGGCGGCGCAGCGCTACGGGCGGGGTCGCTCGGTGGCGTTCACGGTGCAGGACTCGTGGGTGTGGCAGATGCACGCCGACATCCCGCTCGAAGACCAAACGCACGAGACACTTTGGCGCCAACTGCTGCGGTTCCTCGTGAGCGACGTGCCGCAGCCGCTGACGGCGACGGTGTCGGCCGACCGTGTCGAGCCCGGGCGACCGGTGACGGTGACTGCGGAAGTGGCCGATTCGGGGTACGTGCGCTTGAACGGCGCCGACGTCCGCGCGACCATCGTGGATCCCGCGGGTGTGGAACAGGAGCTGCCGCTCCGGTGGACGGTGCGGCATGACGGCGAGTACGAGGCCACGTGGACGCCCACGACCCCGGGGCTCAACGAGATCCGCGTGGCGGCCGCGCAGAACGGTCAGCATCTCGCCGAGGCCACCACCTACGTCGAGGCCGGCGACGTGGGCGCCGAGTACTTCGGGGCGGCGTTGCAGGCGGGCACGCTGCACCGCATCGCCGAGGAGACGGGCGGGCGCTACTACACGCCGGAAACACTCCGCACGCTCCCGGAAGACGTGAGCTTCACCGAGAGTGGCGCAACGGTCGTCGAGTATCGGGACCTGTGGGACATGCCGGTGTTGCTCCTGTTGCTCATTGGTGTCTTGAGCGCGGAATGGACGCTGCGACGCAGGCGAGGCCTGGCGTGAAGGCGCTCATTCCCTTCCTGTTGCTTCTCACGTCTTCGGTGGCGGCGCAGACGCACGTCCTGGTGGTCTGCGGCTTGGGCGGAGAGCCGCGCTACCAGGAGGGGTTCCTCGCAACGGGACTGGCGATCGTAGCGGCGGCCGAGGGGCGTCTCGGGATTCCGGCGGCCAACGTGACACTGCTGACCGAGGACCCATCCCGAAACCCGCGCGTCGCGGGTCGGTCCACGAAGGAGCGAATCACCACGTCGCTCGAATCGCTCGCGCGCGATGTAGGTTCTCAGTCGCTGATCCTGATCGTGTTGATTGGCCATGGGTCGGTGAGCGGTAGCGGTGCCAGAATCAATCTCCCCGGTCCGGACCTCACCGCGGAGGAATTCGCGTCGCTGCTGGCGCCGTTTGCGACCCAACAGGTGGTGGTGGTGAACGCGTCGAGCGCGAGTGGCGATTGGGCGCGCGCGCTCGCGGGTCCGCATCGCGTGATCCTCACCGCCACGCGCTCCGGCTTGGAGCGAGACGAGACGCTCTTCGGCCGGGACTTCGCCACCGCGCTCGGCTCGGACGAAGCGGATCGCGACAAGGACGGCCGCTTGTCGGTGCTCGAAGCGTTCGATTTCGCACGCCGCGAGGTCGTCCGGGCGTACGAGCGGGATCAACGGTTGCGAACGGAGCACGCGCTCTTGGAAGCGGACGGGGACGGCAAGGGCGCGATGGAGCCCGTGGCTACCGCCGGGGACGGCGCGGTGGCGGCAGCCGTCTTTCTGGACGCGGGCACGTCTCGGGCTGTCGCGCCGGAGCTTGCCGGGCTCGCCGCCACGAGAGACTCGCTGGAGCGCCAGGTGATTCTGCTGCGGAACCGGAAAGCCGGGATCGAACCGGCGGAGTACGAGCGGCGATTGGAAGCGCTGTTGCTCGAGCTGGCGCGGGTGAACCGCGACCTGAAGCGGCACGAAGGCGGGAATCCGTGAGGGCGTTGGTGTGGGCGGTCCAGGCGGTCCAGGCGGTCGTGGCGGTCCCGGCGGTCCCGGCGGTCCCGATGGTCATGGTGGTGCAGAGGGATCCGGTGGCGCAGGTCAGAGGGCTGCGCAATGCGGGGCGCTACTCGGAGGCCATCGCTTTGGCGCGGCGCGCGGATTTGGCACCGCAGCTCGGCGAGCTGCTGCGTTTGACTGGGCAATGGGACGAGGCGGAGCGTGTGCTCGTGGCCGCCCGCGCTCGCGGTCGGTCGGACAGTCTCCTCGTGATTCTCCAACTGGCGCTGCTGCGCGAGGAGCGCGGTCAACGGGACGCCGCGTTCCGCGACTTCGACCGCTTCATCGACGTGTACAACAACCAGCAGGGAAGGCTCACCTCCGCCGAGGTCGCGGCCGTGGCGACCGCGGTGGAGCACCTGAGCGTCCGGGACTACAACCTCGCGCGCGACGCGCTCAGGGCCTACGACGAAGCGATCGCCGCCGACAGCGGCAACATCGAGGCGCGGCTGGCGCTGGGTGAGTTGTTCCTGTCGCGGTACAACGGGACGGAAGCCCGGGCGACGTTCGAGGCGATACTCAGGCGGGATTCGCTCCAACCCCGGGCGCTCATTGGGCTCGCGCGCACGGCTCGGTTCTCGGGATCGGGTGGGGTGACGGACCTCGTGAACCTGAGCCTGTCCATCAATCCGCATCTGGTCGGCGCGCGCATTCTCCTGGCCGAGCTGCTTTCTGAGGTGGACGACTACGAGGGCGCTCGGCGGGAGCTGGCAGCGGCGCTGGAGGTGAACCCGCGGTCGCTTCGGGCTCTCTCTACCCGCGCTGCCATCGACTGGCTCGTTGGTGATACAACGGGATTCGAAGCCTCTCGACGCGCGGTGCTGGCGCTGAACCCGCACGACGCGTCGTTCTACTACACCGTGGCGGACCTGGTCGGCCGGCACCGGTTGTACGACGACGCGGTCGCCTTCTCGCGCCAGGGCGTGACGCTCGATACGCTGGCGTGGCAGCTGTACGGCTTGCTCGGCATCAACGAGCTGCGGTTGGGCAGCATGGACAGCGGTCGCGTGCACCTGGAGCGCGCGTTCGCGGGCGACCCGTTCGACGTGTGGACGAAGAACACGCTCGATCTCCTCGACACGCTCGACACGTTCCCGGTGCGCCGCTCCGAGCGCTTCCGCGTCGTCGCCGATCCCAGCGAGATCGACTTGCTCGCGCCGTACGTGCTGCCGCTCGCGAACGAGGCGTACGAGCAAATGTCCCAGCGCTACGGCGTGACGCTCGATCGGCCCACACGGGTGGAGCTGTTTCGGCGTCACGCCGACTTCTCGGTGCGCACCATGGGGCTCGTGGGACTCGGGGCGCTCGGCGTGAGCTTCGGTCCCGTGGTGGCCATGGACGCGCCCTCGGCGCGGCCAACCGGCGAGTTCAATTGGGGGTCCACGCTCTGGCACGAGCTGGCGCACACGTTCCACATGGTCGTGAGCCGGGATCACGTGCCGCGCTGGTTCACCGAAGGGCTCGCCGTCTATGAGGAGCGCATGGCGAGGCCGGGGTGGGGCGACGACGTGACCCCGGGCTTTCTGACCGCGTACAAGACCAAGCGACTACTGCCTGTGAGCGAGTTGAACGACGGATTCGTCCGGCCCGCGTATCCCGAGCAGCTTGGCTTCTCGTACTTCGAAGCGTCTCTGGTGTGCGAGATGATCGCGCAAGAGCGCGGCTTCAAAACGCTGGTGGCCATGCTGCGCGCGTTTGGCGACCGGCTCGACACGCCGGCAGCGTTTCGCAGAGTGCTCGGTGTGGATGTGAAGGCGTTCGAGGGACAGTTCACGGGCTGGCTCGAGCGACGTTTCGCCACGCAGTTGGGCGCGATCTCGGAACACGGTACCGGCGTGGCCGGCTCGATCTCTCCCGTGGCCATTGCGGATCGCGCGCGGAAGAACCCAGGCGATTTCCGCGCGCAGCTAGCGATGGGGCAGCTCCTCGCGAAAGACGGCCGGCACGCGGAAGCGAGGCCGTATCTCGAGCGGGCCAAGGCGCTGTTCCCGGAGTATGCGGAAGACGACGGGCCCTACCGGCTGCTCGCGGAAGGTGCGCGCGCCGAGGGGAATCTCCGCCGGGCGGCGGCCGAGCTGACTGCCATGACGGCCCTCAATGAGCGCTCGTATGACGCGCGTATTGCGCTGGCCGACGTCCGACTCGCCCTCGGCGACAGTGCCGGCGCCACCGACGCGCTCGATCAGGCGATGTATGTGGATCCCACGGAGCCCGGACTCCACCAGCGGTTGGCGGACCTCGCCGAGTCGCTGCACCGACCCTCGCTGGCGGTGCGGGAGTGGCGTGCGCTGGTGGCGCTGGATCCGGCGGATCCCGCGGTCGCATACTATCGG
>CAYWNR010000060.1:0-7961 GCA_964459705.1 uncultured Gemmatimonadaceae bacterium
TCACCAGATACGCCACACCGGTCGCCACCACGATGGCGCGATAGGGCGCGATGGCCTTGCGACGCGCGAGGAAGAACGCGACGGCCGCGAGCAGCACGGGGAAGAGCAGGAAATAGGCGCTCGAGTAACCGTACAAGGCGACGACGTTCGTCACGTCGTGGCGCGCGAAGCTCAACCCGCCCTCGAGCCACTGCATGGCGTGTGCGAACTGATGCCGGAGCTCGGCCGCGAGCTCGCTGTGCGCCGCGATGCCGTTGTCCAGCCTCGTTTGCAGCCAGTCGACTGCCAGGATCGTGACGAGCACCCCCGTGAGCCGGGTTCGCGTGGTGAGCGCCCACTCCAGCGGCACGGGCTTCCGGCGACTCCGCGGCAACGGGCTGAGGATCGTCGGCTTGGAGTCGCGGTAGGTGAGCGGCGCGATTGGCGAGACGGCCGTCGTCGTCGCCGCGTCCGAGGGAGACACCAGCGGCGTGGCCGGTGAGAGGTACGGACTCAGGGCATCCCGGAAATCCTCGGCGGTGGTGTAGCGATCGTCGGGCTCCTGGGCCAGGGCCGTCGCGAGCGCGGAGTCCACGCCTGATGGCAGGCCCACGCGGAAGCCAGACGCTCTGGGTGCGGGCTCGTTCACCTTCCGCCAGATGATGAGATCCGAGGTCGCGCCCTCGTGCGGTGTCCGTCCCGTCAGCATCTCGTACAGCACACACGCGAGACTGTAGATGTCGGTGCGGCCGTCGACCGCGTCTATCCCAGCCGCCTGCTCGGGGCTCATGTACGCCGGCGTGCCGACGGCCAGGCCCGACTGCGTGATCGCGCGCTTGCCCGTGGGCTGAATCAGACGGGCGACGCCGAAATCGGCCACGATGGCGTGGCCCGCCTGCATCAGAACGTTCTCGGGCTTGATGTCGCGATGGACGATGCCTTGCGTGTGCGCGTACGACAGCGCGTCCGCCACTTCGCGGGCAATCTGGAGGGCATGATACAACGGGAGGAATCCGTCGCGCTCCAGCAGCGCGCGCAGCGTGTCGCCCGCCAGGTAGGGCATGACGTAGTACAGCAGCCCGTCCGCGTCTCCCGCGGCGAAAATCGGCAGGATGTGCGGGTGCGAGAGCTTGGAGGCGAGATCGATCTCCCGGAGAAACCGCTCCGGGCCAACGAGCGCGGCGATGGCGGGATCGAGCACCTTGATCGCCACCTCGCGCTGGGGGTGCGTCTCCTGGGCGAGGAACACCCGGGCGGCGCCGCCGCGACCGATCTCGCGAATCAGGCGGTACCGTGAGGGGAGCTTCGGCCCCAGGCGTTCCAGAATGCTGGCCATCAACGGCGCTCGAACGGGCTGAACCGCCCCTAGCATACGGTGAGGTGTAAGTCTCTGCCAGGTCGGGGTTTTCCGGCCCAGGCAGTTTCGTGCGGACGGTTGCATCCAGGGGCGGGGTCCTGCGAGCTTCCGGTGCACACCTTCGTTGGCATGAATCCCCTCGAGAACGCTCGACCCGACGCGCGTCCGGTCGTTGTGCGGAGGAAGCCGCCGGGATGAACTGGAAGCGTCTGATACGTCGGTTCGTGCTGCCCGCATATGTCGTCGGGCTGCTGCTCCTGATGTTCGTGCCCGTACCGCCGATGCCGTCGTACCTGCCCGGCGACTTCGACAAGGTCGTCCACGTGGGACTGTTCTTGGTACTCGCGGCGCTGGCTTATGCGAGCGGACTGGGAGGGCGCGGCCCCGCGGTCACGCTGATCGTCGTGGCGAGCGCTGGTCTGGCGGCGGTCATCGAGGTCGTGCAGTCCCAGCTCCCCTACCGCAGCGGCGACCCGAAGGACTTCATCGCGGGGACGCTGGGCGCGCTCGTGGGCGCGCTGGCGGCCCGGTTCGCGATCGGCCTGGCCGCGCGGCGCTGACGGGGCGACGCCGCGCGGCCGGGTGATGCCGCCGCTACATCCCGGCGGGTGCGGGTGTGCTGCTCACACCGATGTCGGCCGCCACCTTCCACGTGCCGTTCACCTTCTGCCACACGGTGACGTAGTGGCCCTTGTCCAGGTCTTGCCCGTCGTTCGTGATGGCAAACGAGCCGAGCTCATAGGCGAGATCACCGGAACTGGCAACCGTGACCTGGGTGGTAGTCCAGTCCACCGCGGCGTTAGGCATCGAGGCAAACATGGCCTCCATCGCTGCCTGGGTGGCGGCAGGTCCCGTGAGGGGCTCTTGCCCCGCCATGTACCACGTGCCGTCGGCCGCGAAGTACGCGCCGAACGCGCCCCAGTCCTTCGCCTTGGCGGTCGCCAACCAGCTCGCGGAAGCGTCGCGCACGGCTTGCTGCTCCGCCGCGACGTCCACAGACGAGCCCGTCTGCGAGCACGCGGCCGCAATCGTCACCGCGGCGGTGGTGAAAAGTATGCGAGCGGAACGGATCATGGCTGCTCCTTTGTGCCTGGGGTTCGGGGTCCAATTCTCACGTGAGACACCTCCAGCCCTCCGGCGAACGTCACATGTGCTTCGGACTTCGTTTGCCGGGACGACGGCCAGCATGACGCGATGGCGCGGCACAAACCGCAACAAAGTACGGCGCGCGTTTAGGGGCGGAGCGGTGGCGTCGTCGGCGGGGCGTGCCGAAAATGCGTTGCCTGCTCGAATCCGTAGGCGACCTGGATCAACGTGGGCTCGCTCCACGCGTCGCCCAGGATCTGGAGCCCGAGCGGCAGGTCGTAGTCGCGCACGCGCACCCATCCCATCGGGACCGTGAACGCCGGGAACCCGGTGTGCGGTGACAAGTCCTGGCTGTTGTCACCGTGCGGTGTGTTGAGATCGCCGATCAGGCGTGGCGGATTGCTCCACGTCGGATAGACGAGCGCGTCGAGCCGTCCCTCGGTCATCACGCGTCGCACGCCCACCCGGAGCTTCTCCTGATTCGCACGCGCGCGGACGCACGCCGGGTTCGTGTCGGGCGCCTGGTCGATTCCCTCGAAGTACTCGATCGACGCGCGCACCGTCGGGTGGAACTTGCCCGACCGTAAGATCTCGGCGAGGGTGTGCACCGGCGCGTTCGGCCCCAGGCTCGCGAGATAGTGCTCCAGGTCATACTTGAAGCGGGGACACCAGCGCTGGCCGAGGGGGATGTCCTGTTGTTCCTGGATGAACACCGAATCCACCACGGTGGCACCGGCACGCCGCATGGCGTCGAGCGCCTGATCGAACACGCGCAGGACGGCCGTGTCGGCGTTGCGTCGGTCCGCGATCTGGCGCAGCACGCCGATACGTTTCCCACCGAGCCCCTGTGCATCGAGAAACGCGAGATAGCTCGCCGGCCGGTGCGCGTCGGCCTCGGCGGTGACGGGATCGGCCGGGTCCGAGTGCGCGATGACGTCCAGCACCGCCACGGCGTCCGCCACAGTCCGCGCCATTGGTCCGCCGACGTCGCGGTCGAGATAGAGCGGGATGATCCCGTCACGGCTCGTGAGCCCCAGTGTCGAGCGAAAGCCGACGAGCGCTTGATGCGACGCGGGCCCACGGATCGAGTTCCCCGTGTCGGTGCCGAACCCCACCGTTCCGAAGCTCGCCGCCACGGCGGCGGCGGTGCCGCCGCTGGAGCCGGCCGTCACACGGTCCAGCGCATAGGGATTCTTGGTGTATCCCGGCAGGATGGAGCTCACGGTCTCATATGGAGTGAACGCGAACTCCGCCATGTTTGCCTTGGCGAGTACGATGGCGCCGGCCGCGCGGATGAGGCGCACCTGGGTGGCGTCGTCAGGTGGAATCGAGCCGGCCAACGACAGCGAGCCGGCCGTGGTCGGCAGGTCGTGCGTGTCGTAGTTGTCCTTGACGATGAATGGAATGCCGTGCAGCGGACCCGACAGCTTCCCGGTGCGCCGGAACTCGGCATCGAGTTCGTCCGCTCGCGCCAGCGCGTGCTGGTTGATCGTGATGATGGCGTTGATGGCAGGGCCGCGCTTGTCGTATGCCGCGATGCGCGCCAGATAGCGCTCCACGAGCGCACGCGCCGTGAGCCGCCCAGCGAGCATCTCCGCGTGGATCCCCGCAATCGTGGCTTCCTCGACCTGAAACGTCCCGCCCCCTCCCTGCGCCACCGCAGCCCGCGGAAGCAGGAGGAGCGCAAGCAAGACGACACCAGTTCGCATAGCCGCCAGCATCCGTCACCGACCCCCGTTCCTATTCTCGACCACCAACCACGATCTGCACTCTGCACTCCCATTCTGCACTTTGCACTCTGCAATTCACTCCACATTCTACACGCTACACGCTACACGTCTCACTTACTCTCGTAGCAGTCCCTCCAGATCAAGCCGCCCAGTAACCATCGCGAGCCCCCCATCCGGCGTTCGCGGCCACGCCTCCGTCGGACGATCCCAATACAACTCGATGCCGTTCCCGTCGGGATCGTGGAGATACAGGGCCTCACTCACCCCGTGGTCCGAAGCGCCATCGAGCGAAATCCGCGCGGCGGTCAGCCGGCGGAGCGCGTCGGCCAGCGCCGCGCGAGTCGGATACCGTATGGCGACGTGGTACAGGCCGGTGGTTCCCGGCGGCGGCGGCGCACCGCCGCCGCTCTCCCAGGTGTTCAGCCCGATGTGATGGTGATATCCACCCGCCGAGAGGAACACCGCTCCGGGATACCGTTGCGTCAGCTCGAACCCGAGCACGTCGCGGTAGAACCCGAGCGCGCGCTCGAGGTCGGCCACCTTCAGGTGTACGTGGCCGATCGTGACGCCGGGGTCGATGGGCTGAGGGTGGTTGGTCAGGGCGTCCGTTCGAGCGCCTCCACCGCCGCCCAAATCCGCACCATGGCCATGTCCACCTGCCGTAGCGTGGTATCGTCCAGGATCGGGTCTTCCGCCGCGCGGACCAGGAGCGCCAGGGCGGCGCGCAGCTGGTCGCGGGTATCGAGACTGGCGCCGCGGCGGTCGAGGCCACGCCGCCGGTCGGCCTCGCTGCGCCGATCGACGGAGAACGGCAGCACGGTGCACCGTCGCTCACCGCCACGGCGTCGGTCGCCGACCTTCTCGTCCTGGACAGGTATCGTCATGGCTACCTGGTCCATTTATCCCCAAAATCCGGAAACCGCCAGGGGGGGTGGGAATGTAGAGTGCAGCATGCAGAGTGCAGAATGGGGAATGCAGAGTGCAGATCGATGCAGAATGCTGGCATGCTGAACGATGGTCACACCCGCCATCCATTCTGCACTCTGCATTCTCCATTCTGCAATTTCTTCTACGCCCCTCCCGCCGCCTCCCGCAACAGCGCTCGCGCGATCACCAATCGCTGAATCTGGTTGGTTCCCTCGTAGATCTGCGTGATCTTAGCGTCGCGCATGAACTTCTCGATGGGGTAGTCCTTGCAGTAGCCGTAGCCACCGAAGAGCTGCACCGCGTCGGTCGTGACCTTCATGGCGACTTCGGTCGCCATCAGCTTGCACATGGCGGAGAGCTTGGTGATCTGCTTGGCGCCGGAGTCGATGAGGCGAGCGGCGTGGTGCACGAGCTGACGCGCGGCTTCGACCTGGGTCGCCATATCGGCCAGCATCCATTGGATGCCTTGGAACGCGCTGATGGACTGGCCGAACTGCTTACGGCCCCCCGTGTACGCGATCGCGAGGTCGAGCGCGCCCTGCGCCAACCCCACCGCCTGCGCCGCCACGCCGGGACGCGCGCGATCGAGCGTGGTCATGGCGTGCTTGAAACCGTGCCCCTCTTCGCCGCCCAGGAGGTTCGCGGCGGGTACCTCGCAGTTCTCGAGGTGGATCTCGACCACGGGGACACAGCGGATGCCCATCTTGTCCTCGTGCTTGCCGACGCGGTATCCCGGAGCGTCCTTCTCGACTAGGAACGCGGAGATGCCGCGGGCGCCTCGGCCGGGATTCGTGACCGCGAAGATGGTATTGAGCGAGGCGACCGCACCGCCCGTGTTCCACTTCTTCTCGCCGTTCAACACGTAGTGGTCACCGTCCCGCGTCGCGGCGGTCTTCATCGAGCCCGCGTCCGACCCGGCGTCCTTCTCCGACAACCCGAAGGCGACCAGATTGTCGCCCGCGGCGATCCCCGGGAGAAACCGCTTCTTCTGGTCGTCCGTTCCAGCGACCATGATCGGGAACGAGCCCAGCGCGTTGACGGCGTAGCCCACACCCATGCCGCCACAGGCGCGGGAGAATTCCTCCACGACCAGGCAGAGGTCGAGCACGCCGCCCCCCATCCCGCCGTACGCCTTCGGGATCCAAACGCCGGAGAGTCCGGCCGCCTTGATGGCCTTCTGGACCTCCCAGGGATACGTCTGCTCGACGTCGTACTTGGCGGCCACGGGCTTCATCACCGTCTGGGCGAGCGCGCGCGCGCGGGTCCGGAGATCGATCTGCATCGGGGTGAGCATGGCGTCAATCATCATTGCAACTCGGCGTTAGGTCGTCGTTGGATGGATGGAATCCTGCCCGGGGAATGGTATCGTCTCGGCCCCGATTACGCCCGTTCGAGCGGCGGCGCGCACCGGCACATCGGAACCCCGGCAGTCGGTGGGTGAAGCACCGACGCGGACTTCCGCACGCCAGTCGTCGTCGCGTCCACCGGCAGGCGGCCTTCGTGGGCGCGGAATGGCGGTCGGCTGGCACCCCACTCATTTTGTCCTCTCCAGAGGACAGTCGCGCCGTTGCTCAGGGAACGTCCGGCGATCATAAGTGATTATGTGACAATATATTATGATGCCAGAGTGGTCGGGCACGCCACCTGCTTTTCCCATGGTTGCGGTCGACGCCGAGTCGGCGCGGCCCGAACGAGGAGGTGGCCATGAGACGGTCAATCGTTGGTATCGGTGTGGGCGGCCTGTTGCTCCTGATGACCGCGGGTTCCGCGACGGCGCAGGACGTCCGGGTCAGTTTGTCGTGGGGCGCGTTCGGTGGGCGTGTGCACATTGCGGACGGGTTCCGGGTGGCCGGCGAGGTGCGGCATGCGCCGCGCGCGCCGTACCGTGTCGAGCGCAGGCGATACGACGAGTGCGTGGCGGATGGTCCTTACCTCTATTGTTGGGATGCTCCACGCCACTCCCGCGCGCAACCGCTGGTGTACGTGTACATCACCGATCGCGCGGAGCTTGGTCGCCATCATCCGCGTGGCCGCGCCTGGGAGCGGAGTCTGGAGCGGCGGCATCGGCGCACGGCGGAGCGCGTGTGGCGCCGCTGGGCGGACGCACGCCGGTATCGCTATGATCGTGATCGGTTGATCGTGAACGTGGCGTTCGCTTGGTGAACGATCCTCGCGATGCGGGCAACGCCCCGGTCAGACGGCCGGGGCGTTTCTCTATGTTGTCAGGGGGAGTGTGGCGCGCGCCCGCCGCTGGACCGCCGCGCCGCACGACGCCGCTGGATGCTCAAGCGTTTCTGCACGGTCGCGTGCACTTCGCCGGCCGCGTCGATCAGTTCCACGGTGAATTCGCGTTCCGCTCTGCCGGCCTCGCTCACCTCCGCGCGAATCGCGTCGAGTTCGGCGGGCGTGAACCGGAACGTGGCGTACAGCGGCTTGCGACCCGGGCGGCGAAACCGAATGGTCGCCGCCTTGTCCCACACGATGTAGTCTGATCCGAGGGCCTTGATCAGCATCATCATGTAGACCGGATCCGTCGCGCCGTACATGCTGCCACCGAAGATGGTGCCGACGTAGTTACGCGTGCGCCGGGTGAGTGGGAGGCGGATGCGGACTTCCGACCAGTCCGCCGCGACATACATGATGCGTGCGCCCGTGGCGCGGTAGGCGGGGAACCAGTTGAGGCGCCACCGTGTCAGGCGCGTTCGCCAGGATTCAGCCACTGCGACGCCTTTTTGCCCGCCGCGCCCCGCGCAAGGCGGAAACGAGGAAATAGAACGCTCCGCCCGCGAGCGCCCGGTGTGGCTCCGCGCACCAGGAGCCCTCGACCGGGTGGTCGAAGAAATCGGCCACGAGATCCGCCGGCAACGCGCACCAGCGCGCGT
>CAYWNR010000060.1:8061-11973 GCA_964459705.1 uncultured Gemmatimonadaceae bacterium
GGGTGGTCGAAGAAATCGGCCACGAGATCCGCCGGCAACGCGCACCAGCGCGCGTGCTCCGGCGGCAGCGGACCGAGCGCGGTGCCCGGGGTCGGCACGGGCAGGTAGAAGGTCGGTCCCACCGCGACGACGTACAGGCCGATGCTCCACAACGCGTCGGCGAATGGCGCCAATCGCGCGTCCTCGGTCTTCAACGTGTCCGTGAACACGCCGGCCACGCGATTGGCGAGCAACGCGGCGAGCGCGGCCGCCGGCCACCAGAACTGATAGCGCTGGATCTGGACGATCACGAACGCCACGAGCACCACCACGATGCCGACGCCCGCAAGGCGCGCCTTCGTCTCGGCCGTGCGATCCATGATCGCGAGTTGCGCGATCGACACCAGGTAGGCGCCGAGCAGGGCGACGAGCTCCAGCTCGATCCCGAGAATCAACCACGACACGCGCACCTGTCCCACGAGCTGTGGCGCGGCCCAGGCGACCAGGTAGATGGCGCCGAGCAGGAGATCCGGCAGATAGGTGAAGCGCTTGACGGCGACGGCGGGGTCTGCTCCGTGCGCTGGGGCAGGTGGCTGTAATCGAGCTCGCTCCCTTGCACGCTGTGCGGGATGACGTACACGACGAGCATGAGAAGCGCCGCGCCGATGATGGCGCCGCGGGCAACACGGCGGTGGCGCGCGGCCGCGACGCCGGCGACGGCCCACCCAATCCACATGATGAGCGTCTTGTTGTCGGTGAGGTCCCAGCCGAAGGGCACGCCGGTCCAGTAGGCGCCGAACGCGTACTTCTGCGTGAGCGGCCCGAGGATCAGGCCGCCCAGCGTGAGCCCCGCCAGGGTGATCAGGGTGAGCGCGCGCTGTTCTCCCGTGGCGAACGCCGCCGCGAGCGCCGCTCGCACCCCCATCACCATGGCGAGGAACATGACGGCGATGTGCGCGATCAGCACCGGCAACGGCACGGGACCGTGAAACCGGAGGACCACGGTGGCATCGGGGACGCGCACCGTTCCGTCCACGGTCGCCAACTCGAGGTAATACTCGACCTTGCCCGCGGGTGGTTGAATCGGCAGCTCGGCCACGAGCTGGCCGGCGTCCCGGCGCAACGGGATCTCCGCGAAGGCATCGTCGGTGGGATAGCGCCGCCACCGGAGCACGCCCACCGCCTCGTCCCACGCGGGCACCGCGATACGGGGCGCCGCATTCGTCGAGCTGCTGCGCGACAGCGAGACCGCCAGCGCGGAGTCGGGCAGTGGAATCTCGGTGTGCTTGGGATAGGATGGCCCGGTGCGCCGCTGCCAGACGGCAGCGAGCAGCGTGAGAACCAGTGCCGCAACCCATAACCAGCCGCGCATCACGGACCTCCCATTCGGCGCCGGACCGCACTCGCGGCCAAGTCGCACGTGACGTGATCGAGGAAACTACTGTGGAAGGGAGTCTAGGTCAGGACGGTCACACTGTTGGCGCTTCCCGAGCGTACCACGTGGCGCCGGTGACCGCGATGATCTTCTTGTCAGGCAGGTGCGCTCCCTCCCCTGCTGGTTTTCGTATTCAAGTGAAGCGACATCGTCCGCCCTTCCCTACCCGGTGCACATGCGCGATGATCCAGCATGTCCTGCCGCATCGAAGACTACGCGCTGATCGGCGATACCCTGAGCGCGGCCCTGGTCGGACGGGACGGGTCGATCGACTGGCTGTGCGTCCCCCGGTTCGATTCCCCCGCGTGCTTCGCGGCGTTGCTCGGCACGCCGCAGCACGGTCGCTGGCTGCTCGCCCCGGATGCGCACATCCAACGCACGACACGGCGCTACCACGAGGATACGCTCGTGCTGGAAACCGTGCACGAGACCGCCGAGGGCACGGTGGCGGTCATCGACTGGATGCCGCTCGCGGACGGACGCACCGACGTGGTCCGGATCGTCGAGGGGCGAGCGGGCCGGGTCCCGATGCGGATGGAGCTGATCATCCGGTTCGAATACGGGTCGATCGTTCCGTGGGTGCGACGGCTCGACCACCAGGGATTGGGGGTCATCGCTGGGCCGGACGCGCTCGAGTTCCGCACGCCGGTCGAAACCCACGGTGAGGCATTCACGACGCAGGCCCGCTTCACCGTCGGCATGGGCGAGCGTGTGCCGTTCGCGCTCACGTGGTATCCGTCCCACGAGGATCCGCCCGAACCGATCGACCCCGAAGGGGCACTGACGGCGACCGAGCGGGGCTGGCGGGACTGGGTGGGACAGTGCACGTACACCGGGCGTTGGCGGGAACCCATGATGCGCTCGCTACTCACCCTCAAGGCCCTGACCTACGAGCCGACGGGCGGCATCGTCGCCGCGCCCACCGCGTCGCTGCCGGAGTGGATCGGCGGCGGGCGGAACTGGGACTACCGCTTCTGCTGGCTGCGAGACGCCACGCTGACGCTCTACGCGCTCCTGGGCGCCGGCTACCACGAGGAGGCGGCGGCATGGCGTGGATGGTTGCAGCGCGCGGTCGCCGGGAGACCGGCCGACCTGCAGATCCTCTATGGGCTGCGCGGCGACCGGCGGATGCAGGAGCGCGAACTCGGCTGGCTGCCGGGATACGAAGACTCGCGGCCCGTCCGCGTGGGGAACGCCGCCATGGACCAGCGACAGCTCGACGTCTATGGCGAAGTGATGGACGCGCTGCACCTGGCCCGCGTCGCCGGGGTGGAGCCCGACCTGTCCGCCTGGGGCGTGCAGCGCGCCGTGCTGGACTTCCTGGAGTCGCACTGGCAGGAGCCGGATCGCGGCATCTGGGAAGTGCGGGGCCCGCCGCGACAGTTCACGCACTCCAAGATGATGGCCTGGCTTGCGTTCGATCGGGGCGTCAAGGCGGTGGAGCGCTTCGGGCTCGAAGGGCCGGTGGACCGTTGGCGCGATATCCGGGACGAGATCCACACCCAGGTCTGCCGCGAGGGCTTCGACGCGGAGCGGGGCACCTTCGTGCAGAGCTACGGTTCGCACGAGGTCGACGCGAGTTTGCTGTTGGGGCCGTTGATCGGGTTCTTGGCCGCGGACGATCCCCGGGTCGCCGGGACCGTCGAGGCCATCCAGGCGGACCTCGCGATCGACGGTCTCGTGCGGCGCTACCGTGCAGACCAGGCGGTCGACGGCTTGGAGGGGCCGGAGGGGGTGTTCCTCGCCTGCAGCTTCTGGCTGGTGGACAACCTCGCGCTGCTGGGACGCCAGGATGAGGCAGAGAAGCTGTTCGAGCATCTGCTCTCGCTTCAGAACGACGTTGGACTGCTCGCCGAGCAGTACGATCCTGCAGGCGAGCGGATGCTGGGGAACTTCCCGCAGGCATTCTCGCACGTGGCGCTGATCAACACGATCCGGAATCTGACCGCCCGGGATGGTCCGGCCCGCGAGCGGGCCAAGCGCTGACGGTGTATGCGACGGCCAGCCCTGGGGAACGCGCCGAGTCTCGCAAACCCCAGGCACTATAACTCGCGGCCGCAGGTCGGTCGTCAGGCAAACACGAAGGGGCCGCGGTAACTGCCGCGGCCCCTTCGGTTGCTCCCCGGGCGCGATCAGTGCGTGATCACGAAGAACCAGGAAGCGACGATCGGACCCCGCCGGCGTCGGCCTCGCTGTGCCGGCGCGCCCGCGGCGGGCTCCGGGGCGGGACCGTACTCCGGTTGGAAGAGATATGCCACGTGTTTCACCGGATCGACCGAGATGGTCTTGGCGCCGGTCATCGTGGTGACCGTGGCAGCCACCGTGTACTTGTCCGGCGAGTCCTGATGCACGATCGTGACGTTGCTGTCGCGTCCGGCGGGGATGTACATCAGCTTCTCCACGGGATCCCAGCCCAGGGCGTCGACGCCCTCGCCGTTGGCGATCGTCGCCACAACCTTGCCGGTGCTCGGGTCCACCACCACCGACGTTCCACCGCA
>CAYWNR010000061.1:0-11883 GCA_964459705.1 uncultured Gemmatimonadaceae bacterium
CCCCCCCCACCCCCCCTCCCCCCCCCCCCCCCCCCCCCCCCCCCCCGCCCCGCGCGCGCGCGCCCGCCCCCCCCCCGGCCGCCGCGCCGAGACGGACAGACGGCAAGACGGCCAGCGGTTCCTAGCTCCTGGGATTGAGGTGGCCTCCGTGCCGGGAGGTGATTGCCGGAACGGAGGCCGCTCCCTTCCCCTCACCCTGACCCTCTCCCGCTGATGCGGGAGAGGGAACGCTCGAGGAGGCCACCTGCGTCCTGGGGACTAGGCACCGCTAGCCGTCTTGCCGTCTGTCCGTCTACCCTTTCACCTCTCTCCGTCTCCTAATTGCTAATCCCCGCAGACGGTCGTTTGTACTTCTCAAACCACGCCCGTAAGTAAAGCTGCGTCCGCATGAAGTTCGACGGCGTGCTGCCGGTGCCGTGCCATTCGTTCTTGAACCGCACCATGGCGGTCGGGACCTTTTGCATCTTGAGCGCGCGGTAGTACTCCTCGGTCTGCTCCATGGGAGTGCGGAGATCCATCTCGCCGGTCATCAGCATGGTGGGCGTGGTGACGTTCCCGACGTACATGATGGACGAGCGGCGCAGGTGCTCCGTGGGATCTTCCCACGGGAGCTTGGCGAAGTTGTGGTACCAGCTCGCGCCGTCGGTCGTGCCCACGAACGAGAACCAGTTCGTCACGGCGCAGTTGGCCGACGCGGCCGCGAAGCGCGTGGTGTGGCCGACCGTCCAGGACGTGAGCACGCCGCCGCCGGAGCAGCCGTAGACGAACATGTTGAGCGTGTCGATGTAGCCGCGCTTGATGACCTCGTTCACGCCGTTCATGAGGTCGTCGAAATCCTTGCTGGGATACGCGTTCTTGATGGCGTTCCCGAACGCCGAGCCGTAGCCCGTGCTGCCGCGGGGATTGGTGTACAGCACCACGTAGCCGTTCGCGGCGTGTTCCTGGAACCCGAAGTTGAAGTTGACGCCGTACATCGAGTGCGGGCCGCCGTGGATGGAGAGGATCAGCGGGTACTTCTTGTTCGGATCGAAATCGGGCGGTTTCACGACCCAGCCCTGGATCTGGTAGTTGTCGAGCGACGTGTACCAGATCTCCTCCACCTCGCCCAGCTTCTTGCCCGCGAGAATGTCGCCGTTCACGTCCGTGAGCTTCGTGAACGCGCGCTTCTTCACGTCGTAGGTGACGATGTCGCCCGGCTCGTAGTAGCTGGTGCGCGTGCCGACCGCGAGGCCCTGCGGCGTCACGGCGTCGATGCTGAAGCGGTGGTTCCCGTCGGACAGCTGGCGGATCCCGCCCTTGAGCCCCACGAAGTAGAGGTTCTGCGTGCCCTTCTCCTGGATCGTGAAGTAGAGCCCGCTGTTGTCCGCGGCCCAGACCAGGTCTTCGGGCGAGTTGTCGAAGTCGGGCGTCAGCAGGCGCGGGTTGGCGCCGCTCACGTCCATCACGTAGAGACTGGTGGTGTGATACGTGTAGTCGCCCGCGTCCGTCGCGCCGTACGCCACCATCTTGCCGTCGGGCGACACGACGGGGTTGCCGTCGGGGCCCGCGTGGTGCGTCAGCTGCCGGACCGCGCCGGTCGCCACGTTCACCGCGTAGATCTCCGACTCACGCCACGCGTACTCGGCGGTGTCCACGCGCAGGCTCGAGAACAGGATCTCCGCGCCGTCGGGCGTCCACACGGGCGCCGACGAGTTCCAGTTGCCGTCGGTGATCTGCCGCGGCGTCCCACCCGTGGCCGGCACCACGAAGATCTGCCGGTACCCGCCGTCGATGTAGCCCTGCCGGTCGCGCCGGTAGTTGAGCCGGGTGACGACCTTGGGATCGCCCACCCATTTGGCGCCCTCCGGGCGGGGCGGCAGGCTCACGCGTGGGAAGTCGGGCTTGTCGTCCACGTTCATGTTGAACGCGATCCACTGCCCGTCGGGCGACCACGCGAGCCCGCTTGGGCCGTCGGAGATGCGCGTGATCTGCGTCGTCGCGCCCTCGGCGTCCATCCAGCGGACGAAGATCTGCGACCCGGTCGGCTCGCCGCGCGCCGTGAAGGCCACGCGCGTGCCGTCCGGCGACCACTGCGCGTTCGACCCGTCCACGAGGAATCGGTTCCTCGTGCCGTCCACGTTCATCATCCAGAGCGACGATTCCCAGCGGTCGTTGATCTTGTCCACCCAACCGCGGGTGTAGATGATCTGGCGACCGTCGGGCGCGATCTGCGGGCTGCCCGCGCGCTCCAGCTCGAGAAACAAGCCGAGGGTCAACTTGTTCGACCGCGGCGCTTGAGCAAGGAGCGATGGCGCCACGAGGGAGACGGCCAGCAGCGAAACTGAGACAACACGCATGATGCCTGCCTGTTCGGGGGATCGCAGAACTTGAAGCGAGGGGCGAAGCGGAGCAAGAGCCCAGACGGGCGTTCCCTCTCCCGCATCAGCGGGAGAGGGTCAGGGTGAGGGGAAGACGGGTGAAGGGAAACCCGTGACGCAGAACCGGTGCCCGGATCCCAAGCCTACTCCGCCAAGGACCTCAAAACGTCCAGCGGCGGCCGCCGGGTCAGCTCTCGTCCGGTCGCCGCCCCCACGATGGTGGTCAAAACCGCGCTCCCAACCCAGAACGCCAGCAATCCGAGCCAGGGAACCCGATACGGGATCTCGAACACCCAGCGGGACACCGCCCAGCCGGCGACGGCGGCTAGGCCGGCGCCGGTGAAGCCCGCCAGGAACCCGAGCGCGGCGTACTCGGTCAACAGCACCGTGCGCACCTGTCGTGCGGCGGCGCCGAGCGTGCGGAGGAGGGTGACTTCCTTCAAGCGTTGGTGACGCGAGGTGGCGAGCGCCGCCACGAGAATGAGAATCCCGCTTGCGACGCTGAACAACGCCATGAAGCGAATGGCAAGCGTCACCTTCCCGACGATCGTGTCGAGCGTGCGTTGCAGCAACGTCAGATCCACTGTCGCGACGTTCGGAAATCGCTCGACGAGATCGCGCTGCACCACGGCGCGCACCGCCACGTCCGTGGATCGCGTGAGGATCACCGCCATCTGCGGCGCGTCCTCGAGGACCCCGGGCTGGAACACCACGAAGAAATTAGGCTCGAACCGCGCCCAATTCACGCGCCGAATGGACGCCACTCGCGTCTCGATCAGCGCTCCCTGCACGTTCCAGGTAAGCCGATCGCCGATCGTGACATGCAGATCCTGCGCGATGCCCTCTTCGATGGAGATGAGGGGAAGGGAATCGCTGCCGACGGGCCGGTCTATCGGTGCGGTTCCGGTCTCGCCTTCTGCTTCTCTCTGCCCCTCTGCCCCGCTGCTCTGCCGTTCCGTCGCAGCGCCGACCCCGCCTTCTCTCTGCCCCGCTGCCGCGCTGCCGCGAGGCCGCGCGGCCGTATCCCACCACCGTCCCTGCAACAACGTCTCCGACCTTACCAAGGTGTCCCGATACGTATGCCGATACTCCCGCCGCAGCGCCCACCGATGGTAGACGTAGTTGCCCGGCGTGTTGAGGATCTGCTCGACGGTGAGGTCGTTGATGGCGTAGAGACGCGCGGGCACGATGGGCGTCTCCTGGAGAATCGGCAGGTGGTGGCTGGTGAGCAGTGCGCGTACACCCTGACGCTGGTCCGTCTGGATGTCGAACAACACGAGATTGGGGCGGTCGGGCCGGAAGTCCACGCGGAACTGGCGCAGCAGCGTGTGCTGCACGACGAGGAGAACCGAAATGAGGAACACACCGAAGCCGAGCGCCAGCGTGACGGCGAGCGTCTGGTTCCGCGGGCGGAAGAGATTCGCGACGCCCTGCCGCACCGCGTAGGTGGCCGAGTGGGGGAACAGCCGGCGGGTGAGCCCCATCATGGTTCGGGCCGCCACCCAGAGCACGAGCGCGGTGGCGGCGATGGCTCCCGCGAAGCCCAATCCGGTGGGTGTGTTCGGGGCCTGCCAGATGCAGAGCGCCACGATCAGGGCCACCAGGCCGCCCGCGACGGCGAGACGCACGGGGTCGCCGCGGCTCGTCACCGGCTCCAGCTCGCGGCGGAGCGTGCGAAGCGGCGGCACTCGGCGCACCGGGAGCAACGGCAACAGCGCGAACACGACGGCCGCCACCGTTCCCAGGAGGAGCCCCTGGAGGATGGCCGGCAAATGTAGCCGCACGGCGACGTCGAGCGGCAGAAACTGTCCCAGCACGTGCGGTAGCGTGAGCTGGACGGCGACGCCCAGCACCGTGCCGGCGGCCGCGCCGAGCAGTCCGAGCACCGCCGCCTGCACCAGGTAGATGGCGGTGACCGTCATCCCGCTCGCGCCGAGGCAGCGGAGCAGGGCAACGGCGTCGAGCCGCGAGCGGACGTACACGTGGATCGCGCTTGCCACGCCGACGCCGCCCAACAGCAACGCCGCCAGCCCCACGAGTCCCAGGAACCGCGTGAACGTGTCGAAGGCCTCGGTGAGGTCGTCTTCCGTTTCGTCCACGGTCTCGTGACGGACCTGCTCACTCCGGAGCAGCTCGCGATTCCGGTAGAGAAAGCGACGCACGTCCGCCGTGTTGCCGATCCGGAGGCTCGCCAGATAGGACGCTCGGCTCCCACGGCGGATGAGGTTGGTGGCCGGCAACGCGGCCAGCGGCAGGTATACCCGCGGGCCGATGGCGGTCTGCAAGCTCACCCGGCCCGGGTAGTTCGTCACCGAGCCGGCAATCTGGAACGTGACGTCGCCCACCTTGAGCGAGTCGCCCACGCGCACGTCCAGCTCGATCAGCACCGCCGGATCCACCAGCACGTTGTGCGGATCCGCCAGCGCGCTCCAGCTACCGGCGGGTGAGGTCTCCACCCCGCCGTAGTACGGGTAGCGGCCGTCGGTGGCGATGGTCTGTACGAGCCGCGTGCGCCCGCTGCGGGGCGCCAGCGCCATGGACGCGAACGTCGTGCGACGCGAGACGGTGACGCCCGTGGCCGCGGCGGAATCGAGCAGGGAATCCACCGACGGTGGCAGCGGCGAACCGCGGCGCAGCTCGAGGTCGGCGCCGAGGATCTCGCGTGCCTGCCCGCGCACGGAATCGGCCAGGTTGGCGCGAAACGAGTTGATGGCGACCAGCGCGGCCACCCCCACCGCGATCGACACCGCGTGCAGGCCGAGCCGCCGCGTGGCGCCACGCTGCTCGCGACGCACCATGCGCATGACGAACCGGAGATTCACGCCGACGGCTCGTCGCTGACGATCGTTCCCGCGCGCAGTTGGATCACCCGGTGCGCGCGCGCCGCCAGGGCGGGGTCGTGCGTCACCAGCACCATCGACGTCTTGGCCTCGGCGTTCAGCTCGACGAGCAGATCGATCACGTCCGCGCCGGTCTCGGCGTCGAGGCTGCCGGTGGGCTCGTCGGCGAACAGAATGCTCGGCCGGTTCGCGAACGCGCGCGCGAGACCGACCCGCTGCTGCTCGCCGCCGGACAGCTGGCTCGGGTAGTGGTGCCCGCGGTCGGCCAGACCGACACGTTCGAGCAGCGCGCGGGCGCGCTCGTCGTCACCCGCCTCGCGCCCACCCGGCCGCAGCTCCAGGGGCACGAGCACGTTCTCCAGCGCCGTCAGCGTGGGGAGGAGCTGGAAGGTCTGGAACACGAACCCCACCCGACGCGCGCGGAACGCCGCGCGGCCGTCCTCGTCGAGCGCGCCCATGTCCTGGCCGTCGATCCGGATGGTCCCCGTGGTCGGCCGGTCGAGCCCGGCGAGCAGCCCCAGCAGCGTCGTCTTCCCGCTCCCCGACGGGCCCACGACCGCCACGAGCCGCTGCGCCTCGATGGCTAGATTGATATCCCGCAGCACCGTGAGCGGCCGGCCGGCGCTGAGATACGTTTGCGTGAGGTTTTCGGTGACGATGATTGGCATGGGAGATAAGATAGGCGGGCGGGCGAGCGCTCGGCGGACGGGACAACGGCGGACCGGCGGACCGGCGGACCGGCGGACCGTTTTCCCAGCTATCCGGGCGCCAGCGGCGATCGTGTTGGTGGCGATCGTGATGGCGTGTGGTCACAGCGCGAAGGAAGCCGACGGCTCTGCCACGTCCGCCGGTCCGCCGGTCCGCCGGTCCGCCGATCCCACGCTGTCCGCCGCCCCCGTCGTTCTCTTTCTCGGCACCAGCCTCACCGCCGGACTCGGCGTCGATCCCGACGACGCTTATCCCGCGCGAATCCAGGAGAAGATCGACTCGGCTGGATGGGCGTTCCGCGTGGTGAACGCGGGCGTGAGCGGCGAGACGTCGGCCGGCGGCTTGCGTCGCATCGATTGGCTGCTGCGCCAGCCCATCGCGGTGTTGGTGCTCGAGCTGGGGGCGAACGACGGGCTCCGCGGCCAGGACGTGGATTCGCTGCGCGCCAACCTCGAGACAATCATCGCGCGCACCCGTGCCGCGCATCCGAACGTGGGCATCGTGCTCGCGGGCATGGAATCGCCGCCCAACATGGGCCGCGCGTATACGACCGCGTTTCACGCCGTGTTCCCCGACGTCGCCCGCCGGACCCATGTCACCCTCATTCCCTTCCTGCTCGACAGCGTGGCGGCCGTGCCGGAGCTGAACCAGGCCGACGGCATCCACCCCACCGCCGAGGGCCAGCGGATCGTCGCTAATAACGTTTGGAAGTACTTGGCGCCGGAGCTGAAACGGCGGTGATCGGCGGCGTAAAGCCGCCGCTCGGCTCTGCCGAGTGAATCGGCGCTAGTCCCGCTTCATGCGGTGATCGGCGGCGTAAAGCCGCCGCTCGGCCCTGCCGAGTGAATCGGCGCTGGTCCCGTTTCATGCGGTGATCGGCGGCGTAAAGCCGCCGCTCGGCTCTGCCGAGTGAATCGGCGCTAGTCCCGCTTCATGCGGTGATCGGCGGCGTAAAGCCGCCGCTCGGCTCTGCCAAGTGAATCGGCGCTAGTCCCGCTTCATGCGGGAGAGCCGAGCCCAAGGGTTCACCCCGCGGATTCGTGGCGCCGCCGCTGCGGAACTCAGCGCAGCAACAACCCCACGTACACCCCATACGTCACGAGGAGCGCCGCACCTTCTAGGCGGGAGACGCGCATCCCGGTGCGGATGATTGGGAAGAGCGCGACGGCGTAACCGACCATCCACCAGAGGTCCATCCGGATGGTTTCGGGATGCACGATCTGCGGCGTCACGAGGGAGACCAGGCCGAGCACCCCCGCCACGTTGAAAATGTTGGAGCCGAGCACGTTGGCGAGCGCGATGTCCGCCTGACCGCGCCGGGCGGCGACGAGGGAGGTCGCCAACTCCGGCATGCCGGTTCCGGCGGCGACGATGGTGAGCCCGATCACGCGGTGGGACAGTCCCGCCAGCTCGGCAATCGTGACCGCGCCGTGCATGAGCAGGTCCGCGCCCGCCACGAGCAGCACGATCCCGAGCAGCACGATCCCGAGGTCCACGCCCAGTTGATGCCGGGCCGGTCGCACCGTGCGCGCGTCGACCGTGGACGCGATCTGCTCGGCGTCCGGCGGCCGCACTTCGCTCCGGGCGACGCGAATCATGTAGACGATGAACAGCGCCAGCGTCAGCAGCAACCCGCCACCCTCGAGCCGGCTGATGCGTCCGTCCTGCGCCAGCAACAGGCCGGCCGCGGAGATGGCCACCATGACCGGCCATTCGAGCCGGACAGCCGACAGGTGTACCGTGATCGGCACGAACACGGCGGTGAGGCCCACGATCACGGCGATGTTGAAGATGTTGGAGCCGACCACGTTCGCGACGGCGAGGTCGCCCTTGCCGCCCGCCGCCGCCAGCAGGCTCACGGCCAGTTCCGGCGCGGATGTGCCCATTGCCACGACGGTGAGCCCGATGACGGCCGGCCGCACCTGGAGGAACCGCGCGAGTGACACGGCACCCCGCACGAGCGCTTCGCCCCCGAACGCGAGGAGTGCTAGTCCGGCGAGCACGGCGAGCACGGCAATGGCAACTGACACGAGCGGGAAGTCTAATGGGGCAGCGCGGTAGTGCGGCAGAACAGCAAGAGCAGCGGGGCAGCGGGGCAGAGAGAAAGCGGGGTCGGGATCGACGGGATCGCGGCCTGCATCATCCCGTGCACGGGAACCGGCCAAGCGCGTCCCCTCTCCCGCAACAGCGGGAGAGGGTCAGAGTGAGGGGAACACGCCGGGACTCATCCCGTCCATCCCGCTCCCGTTCCTCCCACTATCTTCCTGATCGCAATCCCGAACCGGAGCCGTCATGCGCCCGTTTCCATCCGTACTGCTGATGCTCGTCGCTGCCGCTCCTTCGGCGCTCGCCCAGAATCGCGACGCCCAAGTCGCGACCGCGGTCGACCGCATCACGCCCGCGATGCTGGAGATCCGCCACCAGCTCCACCAGCATCCGGAGTTGGGGAATCGGGAATTCGAGACGGCCAAGCTCGTCGCCGAGCGGCTGCGCGCGCTGGGATTCGATGAGGTGCGCACCGGTGTCGCCCACACCGGCGTGGTGGGCGTGCTCAAAGGAGGGAAGCCGGGGCCGGTGATCGCCGTGCGGGCCGACATGGATGCGCTCCCCGTGACCGAAGACACGCCCTACCCATTCAAGTCGACCGTGCGCACGACCTACAACGGCCTGGACGTCGGCGTCTCGCATGCCTGCGGGCACGACGTCCACACCACCGTGCAGCTCGGGGTGGCGACCGTGTTGGCGGGAATGCGCAAGGACCTGCCCGGTACGGTCGTCTTCATCTTCCAACCGGCGGAAGAGGGACCGCCCCCCGGTGAGAAGGGTGGCGCGGCGCTGATGCTGGAAGAGGGACTGTTCCGCGATCTCAAGCCCAAAGTCGTGTTCGGGCTTCACACCTTGGCGTCAATGGATGTCGGGAACGTGGGATACACGCCGGGCCCGGCGTTCGCCGCGATGGACCATTTCTGGATCACGGTCAAGGGCAAGCAGGCGCACGGGGCGTCCCCGGACCTGAGCATCGATCCGGTGGTCATGGCGTCGCAGCTGGTAGAGGCGCTCCAGACCATCCGGTCCCGCAACCTCCCGCCGCTCGAGCCGAGCGTGGTGACGGTCGGGATGATCCACGGCGGCGAACGATTCAACATCATTCCGGCGGAAGTGCGGCTCGAAGGCACCGTGCGCACCTACTCGGCCACGACGCGGGCCGAAGTGGAGCGCCGCATGCGCGAGATCTCGGCGGGCATCACCGCCGCGGGCGGTGGCAGCTACGAGCTCAAATACGAGAAGGGATCGCCGGCGGTGAAAAACGACCTTGCCCTCACCGAGCAGATGGTGCCCACCTTCACACGCATCGTAGGCGCCGACCACGTCCGCAAGCTCGATCCCACGATGGGCGGCGAAGACTTCTCCTATTTTTCGAACGAAGTGCCGGGCCTCTACTACCGGCTCGGCTCGCAAAAGCCGGGCACCATCTCCGGCGATCATCACACTCCCACGTTCCAGGCCGACGACAGCTCGGTGCCCATTGGGATCCGGGTGATGACAGCCGTACTGCTCGACTACCTAAACAGATAGACGCACAGACGCCTAGACGCCCAGGTTGTTCCTACGACCGCCTAGGCGTCTGTGCGTCTAGGCGTCCAGACGTCTATCTGTTGTAGGTCCGCGCCGGCTCCCGACAAGCCGGCCAGGCGTTGGGCTCCCCCGTGCGGCGGTTCACGCCCGTGATCACCCGCCGCTCGCGGTCCACGCGCTCGGGATCGTTCGCCGCGAGGTAGGCCAGCATCGCCACCAGAGTCGCGTTGTACTGCACGTTCTCGATCGCGATCTTGTCGAACGTGTCCCGGTTGGTGTGCCACGTGTACGTGAAGTAGTCCCACCCATCCGAGCCCAGACCGACCGCGGGCGCACCCGAGCAAATGAACGACGCGTGATCGGTGCCGCCGCTCGACGGCGAGCCCGGCAGGTCCAGGTGGATGGTGCGCGTCAGCTCGGCGGGCAACTGCCCGAACCAGCGGCCCATCGCCTCGGTGGCCCCCACCAGGCCGAGTGTCGAGATGGAGGAGATCCGGCCGGTTCCGTTGTCCTGATTGAATAGTGCCTGGAGCCCGGCCACGATGTCGGGGTGATCGGCGGCGAACGCTGAGGATCCGTTGAGACCCTGCTCTTCGCTGTTCCAGTGGCCGGCGAGGATCGTTCGCTTCGGATTGGGATAGACGGCTTTGAGGATGCGCATGGCCTCCATCATGATCACGGTCCCGGTGCCGTTGTCGGTCGCTCCGGAGCCGCCGTCCCACGAGTCGAAGTGCGCCGAGAGGAGCACGTACTCGTTCGGCAACGCGGTGCCCTTGATCTCGCCCACCGTGTTGATGTTGGCGACCTCACCGGTGTACTGCGACGTGGCGTCCGCGCGCAGCCGCGGACCCTGGCGACGCTCCGCCAGTCGGCCAACGAGGCCGTAGTCTTCGCAACTCAGCCAGTACACCGGCGCCTTGTCGGTGCGGGCGTCGAAGATGCGCACGGTGCCGTATCCCTGCGGCCACTCGGAGGTGACGATGCCCGCCGCACCGGCGGCCGCGATGACGTCGCGCAGCGCGTTCGCGTTGAAACCGCTGGCCGCGATGCGCGCCCGCCATGCGCTGTCCGCCGTCGCACGCTCAGCGGCCATCCGGCTGAACGCTGTGCGGGGCGCGCCGCCACCGAAGAAGCGGCCGAATGGGTTGGCGGGACCCGCTGCGTAGTCCTCCCACGGCCCGTCCGGGCGACACGTGGGTTGGGGGAACGAGATCAGGACGTACTTGCCCTTGATGGTCTTGAGCCACGCGGCGAACGCCGCGCTGTCCGCGACCTCCGGAAGCGTGACGACGTCACCCTCGACGGGTTTTCCGTTGGTGCCGACGCTCATGGCCAGCACGCCGCCCTCGAGCGACCGCTCCCGCGGCGCAATCAGGTCCACGTGCGAGAGACCACGCCGCCATCCCTTCCAGGTTCCGTAGTTCTCCTGGCGCGCCGCGATTCCCCATTTCCCGTACATGCTCACCACCCAGTCGCTCGCCGCCTTGAGCGCCGGAGCGCCCGTGAGCCGCGGCCCGAGCGAGTCCATCAACGTCTGGGCGAGTGGATACACCTGCGACCGATCCATCCCCTCGTCCCAGATAGCCTTGAGCACGGGATCCGTCGTCGGGAACGACTGTGCCCAAAGCGCTGGTGCGCCCCCCGCCAGCAGCAAGACCGTACCTATTCCCACGAACATCCGTCGCATGATCATCTCCTCGAGTGGATCGTATTCGACCTCAGGGGTGCCTGTTGGCGGACCGGTTTCCGGCGTTGAAACGCCGGCTCGGCGCCTCACGGCGACGAGTGCTGAAGCACTCAAAAGCCGAGCGCCGTTCACGGCGCGTCGGCGCGAGAGCGCCGCCGAGCCCGGCTTTCAAGCCGGGAACCGCAGCGCCGCCCTCCCTTCACCTCGGTGTGCTCCGACTTCTCTTCCCATACGTCGAGCCACGTCGCTAGGTTGACGCGTCCGACGGTCTCTTCGGTCTGAAGACTAGCTGGGAGTCCCAGATGCGTAGTCGCTTCTTCCCGATCGTTCTTCTCGGTTTTCTGACGGCGCCGCTCGCCGCACAGCGCCCGCTCGATCTCGACGCCTTCAACCGGTGGCGCTCGATCGAGCAGGAGACGTTGTCGCGCAATGGAGAGTGGGTGGCCTACGCGCTCCAACCGGATCGGGGCGATGGAGAACTGGTCGTGCGCGCGACCGGCGCCGCCACCGAGTATCACGTGCCACGTGGACGGAACCCACAGTTTTCACCGGACGGTGGCTGGGTGGTGTTCCTGATCGCGCCGGAGCTCGCGTCGGTCGAAGCGGCCAAGCGCGCCAAGAAGCGCGGCGACGACCTGCCGAAGGACTCGCTGGGCATCCTGACGGTCGCGACCGGTGAGGTGGCGCGCGTCGAGCGCGCGAAGTCGTTCCGCGT
>CAYWNR010000062.1:0-11848 GCA_964459705.1 uncultured Gemmatimonadaceae bacterium
TGGTCGGGTGTTCGAGTCACCCCAGGGGCACGTGATTCGGGAGTCGGAAACGCAAATCTCTGCCACCCAAGAAGATGACCAAGGAAAAGAAAGCACCGCCAGCGCCCGCCGAGGAGCAGGATCGGGCCGAGTTGCTCGTTCGGTGGGCCAAGGCGCACGAGCGGCCGATCTCCATTGCGGCCCTGGTTGTGGCTGTGGCCGCCGGCGGCGTCTGGTTCATGATTTCCGCAAGGCAACGCCGGGAGGCATTCGCCCAGCGCGAGCTGGGCCAAGCGCAATCCGCCGTTGAAGCAGGTAACCTCCCGCTGGGAGCCAGCGACCTCGAGCGCATCGTCTCGAGCTACGGTTCGACCGAGGCTGGCCAGCAAGCCCAACTCCTCCTTGGGCAGGTGCACCTGCAACAAGGACAGGCCGGGCTTGCGGTCACCCAGCTTCAGGACTTCGTGGCCAGCGACCCCAGCGAGGAGTACCGGGCCCAGGCCTACGATCTGCTCGGCGCGGCTCTCGAACAGACCGGGCAATACAAGGCTGCGGGAGACGCATATGAGAACGGTGCGGGCGTCTCACCATATCGGTTCCTTACGGCCAAGCTGCTCCTCGACGCCGGCCGGTCATACACGACGGCTGCGGACACCACGGCGGCCGTGCGGGTGCTTCAGCGGGTCGTGGACGACTTCGCGGACTCGCCAGCGGCAGCCGAGGCACATCTCCGGCTGGGCGAGCTCGGTCGCTTTTCCAGCTAGCGCAGGTCCTCCCATTCGAGCGTCGGATCCGGAAATCAGCGACTGATCGGCACTACACATACTGCGTATAATCAATGTTATGTTAAGTTGAATTCGAACATGGTGTGGGAAACTCCAAACACGATTCCCCGCCGTCATCAGAACTTGTTGTCGAGAAGGAACTTCCGAGTCGCCCCAGCGACACCCATCCACACCAGTCACGCTGCTGATGTCATTACCAACCGAGCACCAGCGCGTTCACCAAACGTCGCACCAGCCTAGAGGCTCGGCCCCAGGCTGGCGCGATAGGCGACCCTTGCCTCACCACCGACGCGCGGCTCGAGGATGGCGCCAGCGGTCCCAAGCTCGCCTGAGACACTGATTCTGGTGCCGGCCCGGGACCGGACGGACCACGGGAGACTGACCACTCCTGAGGCTCCCAGCACGGCTCCGCAGGCCACCGCCCCCGTGGCGCAGGCCAGCGTCTCACCCTCCACGCCGCGCTCGTAGGTACGCATAGACCATCCCGACTCGACCCGTGCCACGAAGCTCACGTTGGCCCCGGCCGGGGCGATGGCTGGATGGAAGCGCAGTTCCCGGCCCCTGGCCATGAGGTCGGGGACCTCCAGATCCCGCACAGGAACCACCAGGTGGGGCACGCCGACTACTGCCAAACCGGCACGGTCCTCGTCTCGGGCCGGAGGGATCTCGGGCCACCACACCGGTGCCACGTTCGGGAGTGCCAGCTCGGCCCGCTCCTCATCCCCGGGCGAGGACGTTCCCCGCACGATCCCCGCCCCCGTCTCAAGTTCCACCCGCCCGCTAGGAGCATCCCCGGCCAGCGCGAGGATGACCGATAGACGGGTGGCACAGAGAGCCCCGTTCCCGCACATGGGAGCCGGCGAGCCGTCCGAGTTGAAGAACGTGAAGGTCACCCGGCCGGGTTGGGAGCCGGGCCCGAGCAGGATCAGGCCGTCCGCACCGACTCCCGTGTGACGCGCGCACACGCGAGCGATCCGTTCGGGCGGCCACGCACTGAGGCTCGTGCTGCGCCCGTCGAGGAACACGAAGTCGTTCCCCGAACCGCTCATCTTGTAGAAGGTCTCGCCGCTCACAGGCGACCCAGAAGGGACTGCATCCGCAACCGCCAGACCACCCAGATGGCTTCCCGCACGATCGCCCCGGACATCTTGGACACCCCATCCGTGCGATCGACAAACACGATCGGGATCTCCGTGATCCGGAAGCCGCGACGGGCCGCCCGGACGCTCATCTCGATCTGGAACGCATACCCGTTCGATTGGGTCGCGTCGAGGTCGATGGCCTCCAGGACTCTCCGTCGAAAGCACTTGAACCCGCCGGTGGCGTCGTGGAGCCGGACCCCGGTCACGACCCGGGCGTAGATGTTCGCGAAGTAGCTCAAGAGAAGCCGGGGCATGGGCCAGTTCACCACGGTCACGCGCCCGCCCAGGTAGCGAGATCCCAGGACCAGGTCGGCGGACTCAGCGGCCGCCAGGAATTGGGGAATGTGCTTCGGATCGTGGGAGAAGTCCGCGTCCATCTCCAGCACGTACTCATAGGCCCGCTCGAGCGCCCACCGGAACCCGACGCGATACGCCGTTCCCAGACCCAGCTTCGAGGGCCGATGAAGCACGTGGACGCGCGGCTCCCGCGTGGCGATCTCGTCCGCCAGGGCTCCCGTCCCGTCCGGCGAGTTGTCATCCACGATCAGGATTTCGAGACGAGGATCCTGTTCGAGAATCTGCGGCAGGATGAGCCGCAGGTTGTTGACCTCGTTGTAGGTCGGCACAATCACCAACGCGGTTTCAGCCACGCCGCCTCCGGAGCGCCGGCGGCACGACCAGGAAGGCGACCACCGCTACCAGCGACAGGAGCGTGAGCGCCCGTCCCAGCTCGTACGGGGCGCTGCGGTATTCGAGGGTGATCTCGCGGGCTCCTGCGGGAACCGGCACCGCCATCTGGGCCACGTTCGCCCGGAGCACCGGGGCGGCAACACCGTCCACCGTGGCGGTCCAGCCCGTGTACCAGTTCTCGGCAATCACGAGGTAGGCGGCGGCGTCCAGTGTCGAATCGAGCACGACCGTCATGCGGCCTGGTTCCCAGGCCGTGACAGTCGCTGTCACGCCGAGCGGCGCCGGGATCGCCTGGAGCGGCGGTGGATTCACCGGCGCATCCGGGGCCAGTAGAACAACGGATCGGGGGGGCAGCCGCGGGTCGAGCACGGCGAGGACGGCGCTCGAGTCATCGAGCTTGAGCGCGGCGGTCGCAAGCCAGGCGTAGGCCGGCGGCGGCGTCCGTTCGAGGACCTCGACCGACGTGCCCGCGGCCGTGGTTACCTGCATCGGCCGGCGTACGAATCCCGGCAGTGAATCCGGCCCGCCGCTTCCCGCGGGGAGCAACACGTATCGAACGGCATACAGGTCCCACAGCTTCTGATTTTGGGGAGAAATAGCGCGTGTGTTCTGAGGAGCAATAGCGAGTACGTTGCGCCACAAGTTCTTCCCCCCCATCAACTCGTCGAACGCGTGCAGCTCCACTCCGTGATAACCGAGGAGTTGCGGGATGTGATAGGCCATGAGCGCCGAACCTGGATACGCACCGAGGCCGAGCACCGCGCCCAGGTCGAGTACGCGGTATGGCAGCGGCACATCTCGCAACTCGCCCGTCAGGGCGTCTCCGGCATAGAGGTCCTCTTTCGGGGGCGGCGACCACGTCCAGAATCCAGCGGCATTCCGCCACAGGTCCGCGCTCACGATCAGCGGGATGCCCAACGCAACCACCACGATTGGTACGCGCCGGCGCTCCCACGCGAGCGCCAGTCCACCCAGGGCCACCAACGCCAGGCCACTCACCGTCGCACCGAACCGGATACTCGCTTGCGCGGCACGCGCCGCCGCGGCCGTCGGGAGTCCGAGCGTCATCTGGACGCCCTGCGCGAGGGACTCTGCCATCGCTCCGGGCACCCCCACAATCGCCAACACCGCGACGGCACCGCCGATCACCGTCCACACGAGACCGCGACGGGATGCCCCGCCCTGCTGCACGCGGTCCACCCCAAACGCGGCCAGCGCTGCCAGGACCAACGCCACCACATAGAGCGCCATCCCCGGCGCCCTCGTCTGCTTCACGAACGGCATTACCGCCCACCAGAGTCGGTAGAAGGGCGTGCCGGCGCCGAGGGTCACGAGCAGGAACAGCAGGCCGATGGCGCCAAGCCACAGGACCATACGCCGTCTCGCCGTGGACATGGCTCCCACGACCGCCAGCGCGACCACCGGAAGCCCGAGGTACTCGGAGTGGAGCTTGAGGCCGTTCGGTCCCCAATACGTCTCGCCCGGCGTCGTGCCAACGAAGTTCGCGAGCACGAACTCCGGCACGTGGACCCACGGGATCGCGTACGAGGTGGACCCGGCAAACCCACCGGCGTACCCCCCGGCACGAGGGGAGTACGGCAGGTACTTGAAGAACGGGACGAACTGAATCATCCCGATCCCGAATCCGAGGACCACCGCGGCTAGTGCCAGACCGAGCGACTGGAGTCGGGGTCTGAGCGGTTCCTCCCGAGGCCGCTCCCCGAACGCCAGGTACAGCGCGAACATGCCCGCGGTGATGAGGAGGTAGTACGTCATCTGCGCCTGCGGGCTCACCATCGCGAGCCCCACGGCGAGTCCGAGGACGCCATACCCCTCGACCCGGCGATCTCGCATCCCCATGACCAACCCGATCAGGGCCAGCGGTAACAGCGCGGTGACGAACAGCTTGCCGTCGTGCCCCGGCTGGACGTACGAGCCGATGACTCCCGACAGCTGATACGCGAACCCGCCGGTGACCGCCCCCGCCCACGAGACCCGAAACTGGCGCAGCAGGAGATACATGAAAAGACCGGCGAGCACGTAGTGCACGATGAACCCGAGGTCCATGGCGATGCCCGTCGGGAGGATCAGGCGCAGCCAGGCCGTCGGGTAGAAGATGTCACCGTGCATCGCGCCGACGAACGGGAGACCCCCGAAGATCTCCGGATTCCACAGGGGAATGTGGCCCGTTCGCTTGAACTCGCTCGCGAGCCAGTCACGGAACGCATAGCCCGTGTGATACTGATCGGAGTACGCCCCGCCGATGAACTTGCCCGTCCACACGGGTAGCGACAGAATCGCGATCCAGAACGAGAGCACGCCTGTCGCCAGGAGGGTCGGGTGCTTCGGCTCGAACGCCGCGGGTGCGGCGCTGGCGGATGGCTCGTGTTTCGTCACAGTGCGGGACCTCGGGTGCACAATCTAATCGGCCCCACCGCTCCGCGGTTCCGCGCCCGCCGCGGGTGCGGTCGGTGGGCCGCCGAGCACCAATCCCAGCAGCGCCGCCAGGGCTTCCATGATCGTGAGCAAGATCCGGGAGGCGATCGTCAGCACGAGGGCGCCGCTCGGGCCAAGACTGGGCGTGAGCATCGGGATGAACACCATTTCACGCGCACCGAGGCCCCCGGGTGAGAAGATCATCGCCAGCCCAACCAGATAGCCGGCGGCAAAGATCCCGGTCGCATGCGGCGCGGTGAGCGTGGAGGCGCCGAGCGTCCCGCGCGCCAGGCACCAGAAGGCGAATCCGTAGCCTGCCCAGGCAGCGATCATCACCGCACTTGCCACCACCACCGATCCGAGCGGGATGGCTCGCAGGTTCTCGCGTCCACTGATGCGCCCGAGGACGGCCATGGCGCGGGGGGAGGCCAGCGCGGCCACGGTGGACACGGCAATGGCCGCCGCCACGACCATGCGGGCAGTCGAGAGCGCTCCAGGAACCGAGCCCGCCGCAACCGCGATGCCCGACCCGACCGCCACCGCCTGCATCGCGATCGCGGCGCCGACGGCCGACCAGCCCGCGACACCCTCTCGCTGCGCGAGCACCGCCAGGCCCGCCACGCTCCACACCTTGCCGGGGAGGTATCGCCCCAGATTGGACACCGTCCAGACCCGGACCGCCCGCCCGAACGGGAGGCGTTCTCCCCATCCGACGACCACGAGCCGCCACGCCGCAATCAACAGGACGTAGGTCCCGAGCACGGTGCCCGCCGCCGCGAGCACCCATCCGACCCGCAACTGTATCGGGAAGTCGAGCGCTCGATACTCGTCCCAATGGCGGGCGATCGCGCGAACCAAGAGCACGCCCACAAGAACCGCGAGCGCGCCCTGCAGGAGCCATAGCAGCCCGCGGCGGTGTCTCATGGGCGCGACGCGGCCTCCAGCGTTTCCTCCAGCTGCGCCGCAACCGCGGCGGGCGCCAGGCGAGCGCGCCACTCGGCGCCGGCGGTCGCGGCGGCGAGGCGAGCCGCGGGATTGCCGCACAGACGCGCAATGGCCTCGGCCAAAGCCGCCGGATCGTCAGGAGGAACGAGCTCGGCACCCGAACCGGGCCGCGCGATATCGAGCACACCGCCACCATCGGTCGCAACCACGATCGGCACTCCCGCCATCAGTGCTTCGGCGGCCGCCAAGCCGAACCCCTCGTTTCGCGCGGGGAACACGAAGACGTCGGCGTTGCCAAGGACGGACGGAATGGCATCGGGGGCCATCGCGCCGGTGAATCGCACGTGTTGTCCAAGACCCTGCTCCCGAACCAGCAACTCGAGGCGATCGCGTTCAGGGCCATCGCCGACGATCGTGAGCCGGAGCTTCCTCCCGGCCGCGTGGAGGGCCGCCAGCGCCTGCACCACGAGGTGCACACGTTTCTGCCGACTCAACCGCCCGATGGTCACCACCCCTCCGCCTCCGGCGTTCACGCCGGTGGCGAACCGCTCGACCATCGCCGGCATCGGCATGACGACGGGCCGCCGGCGCGCGCCCGTTGATTCAGCGATGTCCGCGAGGAAACCCGAGACCGCCGTGATGCTGGTCGCGTCTCGCAGGACCGGACGCCCAAGCCAGCGGGCGGCGCGTGATCGGCGGAGGAGCGCGGCGTCCGTCCCGTGGAGCGTGAGCACGTAGGGTGGTCCCCCCGGCGCCCGTGCCCGTCGAACGGCGAGTCCCGCAGGAATCCACCAATTCGCATGAATGACATCGGCTTCACGACGGCGCGCCCGCACCGCCCGCGTCAGGGCGCGCACCAACTGGCGAAACGCCAACGCGCCCGCCGGAGCGCGTACCGCGCGTTCCATGGTCCCCCGATACGCCAACGTTTCCCGCTCGGGGCTCGCGTACCGAACGCGCTCGACCGCGATGCCGTGCCGCGTCTCTTCTCCGCCCCGACCCTCATCCGCGGGGACGATCACGCGCACGCTATGGCCCCGGGCGGTCAGCGCCTCATAGAGGCGTTCCAGAAAGGCGCCGGCGACGTCGCCATCGAAGCGCGGATAGGAGTGGGAGACGGCGAGGAGCCGCAACGGCTTACAACCGGCGATCCCGCTGCTCGGTCAAACGCTCGACCACGCGGGACAGTCCGCGCACTTCCTCTCGGAGTCCCGCGATCATCTCGCCCACGAACCCGAACCCGAACAGCGCAATACCGGAGACGACGAGCACGATCACGAGGTTGAGGAGCGGTCGGAACCCAACGCCAAACCCGAACCGCGCGATGAACGCGGCGATGCCGACGAAGAACCCGAGCACGAACAAGATGCCGCCGGACAGACCAAAGAACAGCAACGGCTTGCGCCCGAAGCGCAGTTGGAACCAGACCGAGAGCAGGTCTATCAAGCCGACCGGGATGCGGCCGATGCCGAACTTGGAGCGTCCCGCCCGCCGCGGCATGAGCGTGACCGGGCGCTCGGTCACGCGAAAGCCATCCGCGGCCCCGATGACGACCAAGAACCGGTGCCAGTCCGGGCGGGGGGGGACCGCCATCGCTACCTCGCGGCGATACGCCTTCACGGCATTGAGATCCGTCACCCGGATACCGAACAGCCAGCGGCAGAGGGCGTTGTAGATCCCCGAGACGAAGGCCTTCTCATACGCTCCCTGTTTCGCGCCCGTTACGATGTCCGCGTCGTCGCTCCGGATGGGAGCCACGAGGCCGGGAATCTCGGATGGCAGGAACTGGAGGTCGGCTGGGTAGAACACGAAGATACGGCCGGTGGCGGCGTCCGCGGCCGAGCGCAGTGCGTCGGCAATACCCTGGCGGGCGCGGTGCGTCACCACCCGCAGGAACGCGTGTTCGCGTTGCAGCCGGTCCAGCACCATCGCGCTGTCATCCTCGCTTCCGTCATTGACGATGACCACTTCACATCCGTAGGGGACGCCCGCAAGGGCCTCCGCGCATTGCCGTACGAACTCCGGCAGATTCTCCGCTTCGTCCTTGGCGGGAACCAGCACGCTCACTTCCGCGGTGGCGTCGCGCGCGACGAGCGTCACAGCCGTTTCCGCATCCGGGCGGGAAGAATCCCGAGCTGATCGCGGTACTTGGCAACCGTTCGCCGAGCGATGCGGACGCCGTGGTCGCCGAGGGCGCTGACGATCTGCGCGTCGGTGAGCGGATCCCGGGGATCTTCCTCACCGACCAGCTTCTCGATTTGCGCGCGCACGGAGCGCGCGCTCGCGTCCTCGCCCGACGTCGTCTCGAGGCTGCTCGAGAAGAAGAACTTGAGCGGGAAGACGCCGCGGGGCGTCTGGACGTATTTCTGGTTCGTCACGCGGCTGACCGTCGACTCATGCATGCTGACGACGTCCGCCACCTCGCGCAACGTCAACGGGTGCAGGTGTTCGATCCCGCGCTCAAAGAAGTCGCGCTGCCGATCGACGATGAAGCGCATGACCTTCAGCATGGTCTGGCGCCGTTGCTCGATGGCCTGGATCAGCCAGCTGGCGCTGTTGAGCTTCTCGGTGATGAAGTCACGGGTCTCGCCGGTGAACTGCTTGCGATCGCCGGCGAGGTCCTGGTACACCTTGCTGATCCGCAGGCGCGGCATCCCCTGGTCGTTGAGGAAGACGCGATACTCGCCGTCGATCTTATCGAGGACGAGGTCCGGGGTGACGTACTCGTCGTCCGAGGGGAGGAAGCGCAATCCAGGCTTGGGGTCCAGCTTGGCCAACGCGTCCGCTGCATCCTGCACCTCGCGCGGGTCGATCCCGTACCGCTTCGCGATATCCGTCCACCGGTGACCCTTGAGATCGTCGAACGCTTCGTCCACGAGCCGATAGACGAGCGTCTCCTCCGCGCCCAGCTCACGGAGCTGCAAGATGAGGCACTCGCGCAGATCGCGTGCTCCGATGCCCGCCGGATCGAGGCTCTGCACGACGCGCAAAACCTCCTCGACCTCCGCCTCGGAAACCGCGGCCGGCTCGCTCGCCGCGTCGTCCTCCCCTTCCGACCCCGGGATCGGCGAGACGTCCGTGGGCGGTGCCGCATCCATCACCTGGTCGGCCGCCGGTGACGCGAGCGGCTGGTTGGCGCCTGGCGGTCCTGCGGATCCCGACGCTGGCTCCGGTCCAGGCCCCGGCGCTGCTTCCGGCTCAGGCAGTGTTATGCCCTCCCACCGATTGATGCCTTCGGCGATTTCCGCCAGGGTCGCGTGCAGATACCCGTCTTCACCCAGATTCCCGAGCAACTCGTCCGCGAGTCGCCACTGTCGCTTCGTGAGGTTCAACATGTGGAGCTGGTCGCGCAGGTGGTCACCCAAGGCGCGGCTCTGCACCGGGACGCGCTCGAACGCTTCGTCTGAGTGTGCCAGGTCCCGCGCGCCGGATCCGCTCACCTGAAACCCGTCGAGGATGATCTCCTCCCAGTCCATCTCGTCCTGCTTTTCCTGTTCCTCCCGCTCCTTTTGCTCCCGCTCCTGTTGCTCGTCGAGCTGGTCGCTCAGCGGCGCTTCGTCCTCCGGCTCGACCATCTCCAGGAACGGGTTCACCAGCAGCTCCTGCTTCAGGTGCTGTTGCAGGTCGAGCAAGGGCATGTACAGCAAATCCATGGCCTGGTAGAGTCGCGGATTCATGCGCAGCTCCTGACGGAGCTGCGTACTCTGCTGGAGGGAGGGCTTCATGCGGCCGCTCCCAGGCGCCCGCGCAGTCGCGCCGTCAACGTGGGACCCAGGTACAGGTCGGCAACCTGGTCATTGAACACCAGCTCGCGAACCGTTCCCGCCACCTGCACGCGACCCTCGAAGAGGATGTACGCGCGATCCACGATGTCGAGCGTTTGCTCGACGTTGTGATCCGTAATGAGCACGCCGATGTTGCGGTGCCGCAGTCCCGCGACGATGGTCTGGATGTCCTGGACCGCAATGGGATCCACCCCGGCGAACGGCTCATCGAGGAGCATGAACCGCGGGTCCGCCACCAGGGCCCGCGTGATCTCCAAGCGGCGGCGCTCCCCGCCCGAGAGCTTGTACGCCTTGGCCCGCCGCAGGTGTTTGATGGAGAGCTCATCGAGCAAGACCTCGAGGCGCTTTTCCTGTTCGGCGCGCGAGATGCCGAGCGTCTCCAGGATCGCGAGGACGTTTTCCTCCACGGTCAGCTTGCGAAATACGGACGGCTCCTGGGCGAGGTACCCAATGCCGCGCCGTGCTCGCTGGTACATGGGCAGGCTGGAGATGTCCTGCTGGTCCACATAGATGCGGCCGCGGTTCGGTCGCACCAGGCCCACGATCATGTAGAAGGTCGTGGTCTTCCCCGCCCCATTCGGCCCCAGCAAACCGACGATCTCCCCCTGACGCAACTCGATATTCACGTCGTCCACGACGCGCCGTCGCCGGTAGATCTTGGTAAGCCCGTCACCCTTCAGCGTGCTCCCGGTGATGGTCGGCCTGGTCCCGGCCGATTCCGTCTCGGTGAGCCGCTCGACGGCCAGCGCCATCAAGCGCGCGATGGCGCTCTCCCGGTCGGCCGCGAGTGGCGCCCACTGCTCGGACGGCACCCGCAGGAGACTGTCATCCCCCAGCTCCGCGGGAAGCGGGTCCAACAGGCGCTCGGTCACCAGTCGCGGCAGCACGGAAGAGGCCAGGAAACGCCGCACTTCGTCCACCGACAGGGTGCCACCCTTCACGGCGTCCTCGTGCCCCGCCCGCCGGATCAGTTCGAGGTAGTCCTCGCGATACGACAGCGTCAGACCGTCGAACGTGACCGCGCCGTCACCGTCCGCGGCACGGAGCATCGCCGCCAGCGCCAACGGGAACGAGGGGTTCTGTTCTCGCGCGAGGATCTCGAAGACGTCACTCATGGCTGCTTCCGGCGCTGCCCTTCGAGGTAGACACCATCCGACTTGCCCACGATATCGACACGCTGCAGACGCTCACCCACGAACTGGGCGACGATGCGCTCGCCACGCGAGTAGCTGAGGTCGGGCGTCAGCGTGCGATCGCCGTCCGGGAACACCCGGTAGAAGGTGCTCGCATGCCCCATCGCCTCGATGCCGCTGAGCGCGGTTCGGCCGTCCATGGTCGGCGCGAAGCTGGCCGTCACCGTGTCTCCCGCGACCCAATCAGGCTCGGCATCGGCGGAATCGGTCCGGGTCGTGGCGCGGGCGGTCCCGATCCCCTTCACGGTGCGAAGGACTTGCCACGGCGCGTCGATCGCCAGCGAGTCGGCCGTGATCATGTTGGAGACGGACGTCGCCGTCGCCCGGGTCGAGTCGCCCCACGCCTGACCCGATTGAATCCGGTCGTCGAGGATATCGAACGTCACGGTGTCCGCCTCGACCGTCCACTCCGCGCTCACAGCGACCGCCTCCCGCTCGGCCTGCACCCACCGCAGCGCCCGATCCTCGAGCCGGTACCGGATGTCCCGGCCATTCAGTGTGTACCCCGTTGAGTCCCCACCGTGGATTTCCGCCCGGCTCATCAGCGTCCCGGTGCCGACTTCCGTATCAAGGGTTGCCGAGTCGGCCTTGGAGTGAAAGTCGGAGCGATCGATCGTCACGCTCCCCCAGGCGCTCGCCGCCGAGTTCCCCACCAGTTGGACCCGATCCGCCACGATCACGTAGGGCTCGGCGTCCGCGCTGTCTCGTTCGGATCGGTATTCGATGGTCGGACGACGCGTGGCCACCAAACGGGTCGTATCCCGGATCCCGGGGGCCCGACGGTAGTAGGTGAGCTGTGGACCGTGCAGCACGCTGTGGCTCACGCGATTGACAAGCTGCGCGTTGCCACTGGCGTCGAGCCGTTCTTCGCGGAGAAAGTACGCCGCCCGCTC
>CAYWNR010000063.1:0-9693 GCA_964459705.1 uncultured Gemmatimonadaceae bacterium
GGGCCCACGGAGGTGCGGTTCACCGTGTCGACCTCCGGTACCGACGCGGACTGGGTGGTCAAGCTCATCGACGTGTACCCCGACGACGCGGGCGGGCCGACGACGCGCGCGCGCGACGACCACAGCGTGCGGCTGGGTGGCTACCAAATGTTGGTTCGTGGCGACGTGCTGCGCGGCAAGTTCCGTCTCGGCATGGATCGGCCCACGCCCTTCGAGCCGGACGCGCCGACCGAGATACCGTTCACGCTCCAGGCGTCGATGCACACGTTCGAGCCCGGTCACCGGATCATGGTGCAGGTGCAGAGCAGCTGGTTCCCGATGATCGACCTGAATCCGGGGACGTTCGAGCACCTGTACGCGGCGAAGGCCGGGGACTTCCACAAGACGACGCAGCGGGTGTACCACTCGGCAGCGCGGCCGTCGTATGTCCGGTTGACGGTGCTGCCGTGAGGGTGGTTGGTGACGGATGGGGATGAACGGGCCGGCCCCAACTCGATGAACTGGTTGGTGCGTGTCGTATCGGCCTTGACCCGCTTATCTTCTCGCAGCCATCTGCTTGCTACCGTCAGTGGGCGCTTTCCGCGGCTGTGGCTCTTCGCCGCGCTCGCCGCGCCGCTTCACATTCCGACCGTGTGGCTCGGGTTTGCTGCGGTCGCGCTGCTTGGCATGGGGCTCGTTGCGGCCCCACGGCGGATCGCCTGGCGGCGCATCGTCGTTCGGCACCGGACCACGTCGTCACCGTCGTACACTGCCGTTGCGGAGGTTCCATGTTGTTCCTGATCCTCGCCGCGCTTGCCGACTCGGGCGCTACGCGGGTCATCGCCGTCGCCCCGGCTGAAAGCGTAGCGGTCCATATCACGGGGGTTGGTCGTCCGGTGGTCTTCATCCCCGGGTTGTTCGGCTCGGCCTTCGCCTTCCGCAACGTCGCCCCCCAGCTTGCCGCCGAGGGCCACCAGGTGCTCACGGTGGAGATGCTTGGTACCGGGGCCTCGGGTCGTCCGTCGAAAGCGGATTACTCGCTCACCGCCCAGGCGGGGCGGGTCGCCGCCGTGCTAGACACGCTTGGCGTCCGCGGCGCCATCGTCGTGGCGCACGCGATTGCGGGATCCATCGCCATGCGGCTCGCGGTCGAGCGTCCGGACCTGGTGAGTGGACTGGTGTCCATCGAGGGTGGCCCGGCCGAAGAGGCCACGAGCCGCGGGTTCCGCCAGGCCATGGGATGGGCGCCGCTGCTCAAGATCTTCGGTGGGAAGGGCATCGTGCGCGGCAAGGTCGTCAAGCAATTGCACGAAGCGTCTGCCGACACGACGTGGATCACGCCGGAGGTCATCCAGGGCTACACGTCGGAAGTCCTCGCCGACTTCGGCGCCACGCTCGACGCGTTCCAGGGCATGGCGCGGTCCCACGAACCGTGGGCACTCAGGCCCCGACTGCGCGAGCTGCGGTGCCCCACCATCCTCGTGCTCGGCGCCGTCCCCCACAAGAGCGGCCCACCCCCGGAAGAGATCAGTCTGCTCCGGGATTCCGTCCGCGTCTTTGCCATCGACTCCGTGGCGAACTCGGGGCTGTTCGTCTTCGAGGAACAGCCCGCGGCCGTGGTGGCCGCGGTACGACAGGTTGAGCTGGCCTGGCTGCTCGCGGTGCGGCCGTTCTGACCAGCCGAAGGGGGTAGGTGGTGGTGGGTGGGCGAAGGGTGAGAGGGGAGACGGCGAGACGGCCAGACGGCGAGCGGTTGGTAGGTTGGAGGTTGTAGGCTGCCAATCTCCACCGCCCACTACTTCCTGCGAACCGCTTGCCGTCTCGGCGTCTCGGCGTCTATTCTTTCACCTGTATCCTACCCGCCACCACCGATCACCTGTCTTCATTGCGAATCCGCCATGCCGACCGCTCCAGATCCCACCCGTACCTATCCCCTGTTGCTCGCGGGGCGCTTGACCTCCGGCCGCGCCGATCCCGCCACCATTCGGTGCCCATACGATGGGCGAGCGGTGGGGATGGCGGGGGCGGCGACGCGCGAGGACGTCGGTGCCGCCATCGACACCGCGGCCAACGCGGCCCCGGAAGCCCGCGCGTTGCCGTCCTACGAGCGCGCCGCGGTGCTGCAACGCATCCATGACGCCGCGGCCGCTCGACGTGAGGAATTCGCGGTCTTGCTCGCGCTCGAAGCGGGGAAGCCGATCAAGCAGGCCCGCGCCGAAATCGACCGCATGTTGTTCATCTTCCGGGACGCCGCGGCCGAGGCGATGCGGATCGGCGGCGACGTGATGCCACTTGACCGGATGCCGCACGGCGCGGGGCGATGGGGCATCACCCGGCGCTTCCCGCTCGCGCCCATTGCCGGCATCGTACCGTTCAACTTCCCGTTGCTGCTGGCCGCGCACAAGATCGCCCCGGCCATCGCGTGTGGCGCGACGATGGTCTTGAAGACCCCACCCCAGGACCCGTTGTGCGTGTTGCTGCTGGGTGACGTCGTGCACGGTGCCGGGTATCCGGCGGGTGGAATCAGCATCGTGCAGTGCTCCGTGGCGGACGCCGAGCCACTGCTCGACGACCCGCGCATCCGGATGATCACGTTCACAGGCTCCGCCAAGGCCGGGTGGTATATCCGCCAGCGCGCGAGCACCAAGAAGGTGGCGCTCGAGCTGGGTGGGAATGCGGGCGTCATCGTGGAAGCGGATGCCGACCTCGCGCACGCGGCCGCGCGTTGCGCCGCCGGTGGGTTCGCGTTTGCCGGGCAGTCGTGCATTTCGGTGCAACGGATCCTGGTGCACCGGGATGCGTTCGGCGGGTTCGTCAAGGCCTTCGTCACCAAGGTGAAGGCGCTCCGCGTCGGCGAGCCACTCGACGAGGCCGCCGACCTCGGGCCGATGATCGACGAGGCCGCCGCCCAACGTGCCGAAGCGTGGGTGCGGGAGGCCGTAGCGGCCGGCGCGACCCTGGCGACGGGCGGGACCCGAAGCGGCGCCGTGTTGCAACCGACGGTGATCCTCGACACGACCGCGGAGATGAAGGTGAACTGCGAGGAGGTCTTCGCGCCGGTCGTGACGGTGCGTCCGTACGACGACTTCGACGGGGCGCTGGCCACCGTCAACGATTCTCCCTACGGGCTCCAGGCCGGCGTCTTCACCACGAACCTCACGAAGGCATGGCACGCCTACGAAACCCTCGATGTCGGTGGCGTCGCGATCAACGACATTTCGGGCTACCGCGTGGACCACATGCCGTATGGCGGCGTCAAGGCGTCCGGAATCGGACGCGAGGGTGTGAAGTACGCCATCGAGGAGATGACGGAGCTGCGGCTGTTGATGATATGACCGGCGGGCCGACGGGCCGACGGGCTCTGATGATTTGGCGGCAACACAGGCGAGGACGGACGATGACGGGCAGCAGGAACAACGAGGGACGGTGAAGCGGTGCTGAGCGCGTTGCGGTTCGCGATCTCGCTGGAGAGCCTGCTGCCGCGACTGGTCCGGCCACGGTGGGTCATTCCCGTAGTGCGCTACGACCGGGCGCGGGAGCCGCGCGCGCGCCTGCACCTGCGATGGCTCGCCGGACGCCTGCTCAGCGCGGACGTAGCCGAGACAAACCCAGCGACGTTTGCCGACGCCCGGTCCTTCACGTCGCGTTCGTCGAGCCGGTCGACCGGAGCCCGCACGATTCTCTTCCTCGGCGGGTAGGCCGGGCGGTCCCGGCGGTCCCGAGTCTTTCCGCTGGTTCCGGTGCTGTTCCCGTCGTTCCCGCCGTTCCCGTCGTTTCCCTATCGCTGCGTCACATCCACCCGCGTCACATGCACGTTCAGCGCGTGGTTCACCCGTAAGCCCACCTGCCCGTCGGTGAGCAGCGTGGCGCGATCGAGGGCGGCGACCTGCTGGTCGTTGACGACGATCCGGACCGAGTCGGTTGCGACGTCCACCGCGAGGACGTTCTTGGCGGTTCCCTCGGTGTGCGGGACGACGGCCGCGTGCTTGGTCCACGAGATCAACGTTTCCGTCGCCCCCCCCTCGCGGCGCTTGACGAGAAATGCACCGTCCTTGCGGAGCAATACGTAGAGATACGACCGGCCGGCTCCCTCGAGGTCGTGGCCGCCGACGAAGAGGCCGAATCCCTCCAGGCGGTCGCCCGGAAAGAGGAAGCTCTCCATCTCCACCCGATACGATCCCTGGGCCTGCCACGCGGGATCGTAGATGATCACCGCCGGACCGGTGGTGACGTGCCAGCCGGGTGGCATCGTGACGAGGCGAACGGTGTCGGTGGTGTTCGGGCCGAGTTCCGACTCGGCGACGACGATTGGCGTTCCGTGATCGGCACGCACCTTCCACGTCGCGGGTACCGATGGGGGCTGCTGCTGAGCAAGGGCGGGTGCAGCGATGGCCATGGCGGCCAACGTGAGGATCTGGCGGTGCATCTGTCGCTCGGGAGTGCTGGGGAGGCGGAAGGTTACCGCCGCCGGGCATCTCCCGGAAGGGGTCAGGAGGAGTCAGGCACCCGGATCGGGCGTGGGAGGTGGGGGCTGGGTCGCCCCCTCGTTGAATTCGTCGCCGACCAGACCGAGCCGGCGGGCGCGCTTCAACCACTGTTCGCGGGCCAGCGCTTGCATGTCCTTGTGCTTGTCCGCTTCATCGACGATCTCGAGACCCAGCACCGTCTCCACGACGTCTTCCATGGTGGCCACGCCCGCCGTGCCGCCGTACTCGTCCACGACCAGCGCGATATGCTCGCGACTGTCGAGAAACCGTTCGAGTAGCTGGGGAAGCGCCAAGGACTCCGGGATCACGAGAATCTCACGCCGCAGCTCCGCCATGCGTCGGTCGTCCTGGTCCCGGGCGCCGCACAGCAGCACGTCGTCCTTGAGCACGTAGCCGGTCACGTCGTCGAGGTCTTTGGCGTAGATCGGGATGCGCGAAAAGCGGAACTCGGACTGCCCGGTGACGACCTCGCCGACGGTGGAAGCCTCCGGCAGCGCGAAGAGGACGATGCGCGGGGTCATGATGTGCTTGGCCCGGAGACTGCCGAGCCGGAACAAGTTCCGGAGCACCCGGGATTCGTCGGTCCGGAACACACCCTCGCGCGCACCGAGCTCGGCCAAAGCCGTGATTTCCTCGCGTCGGACAGCGTGGGTTCTCCCGCTGCCCCGACCGATCAATCGGGTGAGCCGCCGCGCGAGAGCGACGAGCGGCCAGAGGAGCGGGATGAGCACCCAGAGGGCTCGCGCGGTGAACGGCGCGAGACGACGCCAGTGCACCGCACCGAGCGTCTTGGGGATGATCTCCGACAGGAAGAGAATGGCGAGGGTGAACACGGCGGAGAAGGCGGCGATGTAGGGGTCGCCGAACACGTGCACGGCTCGGGCGCCGGCGGCGGTCGCCCCGACGGTGTTCGCGATGGTGTTGAGCGTGAGGATCGCGGCCAGGGGCCGGTCGACGTCCTCTTTGAGCCGCCGCAGCTGGATGGCCACACCACGGTGTTTGCTTTCGAGCGCCGCCACGTACGACGGGGTGACGCTGAGGAGACACGCCTCCATCAGCGAACACAAGAAGGAGAACGAAAGCGCGATTCCGACGAAGAGGAGGAGGAGGCCCATCCGTGGGGGAAGATACCGCTCGTGACTACATTTCGCGCCGGTATGCGGCCCTCCCTCCTGATCGGCCTCCGCGCCTTGCGCGCGAACCCGCTCCGCACCGCCCTGTCAACGCTGGGCGTCGTGATTGGCGTGGGCGCGCTGGTGGCCGTGCTGTCGGTCGGGGATGGGGTCGAGCGGTTCGCGCGCTCCGAGATCGAGCACTCCACTGATCTGCTCATGATCAGCGTGGTCGCCCGCACGAGCCGCCCCATGAACGGTGTCCAGGTGCGGATCCCGGACTATCCCGTGTTCACCGCCGCCGACGCGGGTGGCCTGCAGGCCGCGGTCGGCCCGGAAGCCACGGTGCATCTTGGAGTTATGGGCGGCGTGACCCTTCGCGTGTTTGGGGATTCCGGCGCGCGGGGCGTGATGGTTTGGGGCAGTGGGACGCCTCGCCTCGACGCGGGCTATATCGTGCGCGCCGGTCGTGGTCTCGCTGCCACCGACATGGCGTCGGGCGCACCGGTGGCGCTGCTGCCCGCCGCGACCGCCGATACGCTCGGACTCGCCGTCGGCGACAGCGTGCTGTTGGGACCGGTCGCGGTGCACATCGTGGGACTCCTGACCGCCCCGGAGGGAGCTCCTATCCCCGTGATCGTGCCGCTCAGTGCCGTCGCGCGCGCACTTGCCCCCCTGCCCCCGCCCCCGCCGCAGTTGATGGTGCGCGTTGGGAAGATCGAGCAGGTCCCTGCCGTTCGGGCGCTGGTGGAGTCGTGGCTGTCCACGCGGTGGGAGGACGGGCGCGACCGGGTGATCGTGCAGTCGAACGAGTTGCGCGCGAACCAGGCCCGGCGGGCGATGCTGATCTTCAAGCTCTTGATGGGCGCGATCACCGGGATCTCGCTGGTGGTGGGGGGGATCGGGATCATGAACGTCCTGCTCGCCTCCGTCACCGAGCGCACGCGCGAGATCGGCGTCCGCCGCGCCACGGGCGCGACGCGCCGCGACATCCTGGTGCAGTTTCTGGCCGAGTCGGTGGCGCTCACGGGCGCCGGGGCGGCGCTGGGGATCGCCCTGGGGCTTGTCACGGGCGCCGGCGTGGTGGCGGCGATGCGGGCCCAGGCCGACGCTCCGGTGCGGATCGCGGTCACCTGGCAGACCCTCAGCGTCGCCGTCGCCGCCGGGGTCATCGTCGGACTGGTTTTCGGAGTGTATCCGGCGTTGCGCGCCGCCCACCTGTCACCGATTGACGCCATTCGCCACGAATGACAGTCTTCCCGGCTGCATCTCCGGCCGGACCACCTTCTGAGGGATCATTGCCATGCGCCGTTTGATCACCCTGCTCCTGTGCCTCGTCTGGGCGATGCCATTGGCCGCGCAAGGGCCGGTCGCCTCGCAATACCGCGCCACGGCCGACCGCATCATCGCGGCTGCGCTCGCCGACAGCGCCGCCTACACGCGATTGGCCGAGCTGGTGGACCGGTTTGGCCCGCGGTTGAGCGGATCGGACAACCTCGAGCACGCCATTGACTGGGTCCTCGCGGAGATGCGGAGCGACGGGCTCGCGAACGTCCGGGGTGAGCCGGCCATGGTGCCGGTCTGGGTGCGGGGTGAGGAGTCGGCGGAACTCCTCGAGCCCCGGCGCATGGCGTTGCCGATGCTGGGCCTCGGCGGGAGCATCGCGACTCCGCCCGGTGGCGTCACCGGGGAAGTGCTGGTCGTGAGCAGTTTCGACGACCTCGCCGCTCGGACGGCGGAGGCACGTGGGAAGATCGTGCTGTTCGACGTGCCGTTCACGTCGTACGGCGAGACGGTGCGCTACCGCGTCGATGGGGCGGTCGCCGCCGCGCGGGTTGGGGCCATCGCGAGCCTGATTCGCTCCGTCACGCCCAATTCCCAGCGGTCGCCGCATACCGGCGTGATGAACTACGCCGATTCCGTTCCGCGCATCCCCCACGCGGCCCTCACGCTCGAAGACGCGATGATGCTGCACCGCATGCAGGATCGCGGGGAACGGATCGTGGTCCGTCTCCAGATGAGTGCGCGGACGCTGCCGGACCGGGAGTCGCGCAACGTGATGGGCGAGTTGGTCGGTCGCGAGCGCCCCGACGAGGTGGTCGTCATGGGCGGCCACATGGACTCGTGGGACGTGGGCCAGGGCGCCATGGATGACGGCGGTGGCGTGGTCGTCGCCTGGGAAGCCGTGCGGCTGCTCAAGCGTCTGGGGCTCACGCCCCGCCGGACGATTCGTGTGGTCGGCTGGGTCAACGAAGAGAACGGCGGGCGCGGAGGCGAAGCCTATCGGGACGCCCACCGCGACGCCCTGGACCGCCACGTCCTCGCCATCGAGTCCGACGGCGGCGTGTTCGCGCCGGAGGGGTTCGGATTCCGAGGATCGGACTCCGCGTTCGCGATTGTGCAGCAGATCGGCACCCTGCTCGACGGGATCGGCGCCGGCCGGATCTCCCGCGGCGGCGGCGGATCCGACATCGCCCCGATCATGCGCGAGGGCGTGCCGGGGATGGGGCTCAACGTGGACGGCACGAGGTACTTCTGGTATCACCACAGCAACGGCGACACGGTGGACAAGCTCGATCCGCGCGAGATGGGGCTCTGCGTCGCCACGATGGCCGTGATGGCGTACGTCGTGGCGGACTTGCCAGGGAGGCTGCCCCGGTAGAGGTGCAGCGCGCAGCGTGCAAGGTGCAGCGCAAGGGACATCTCATCCACGCTGCACGTTGTACCCTGCACGCTTCTTCCTACCCCGCCGCCGCCTTATGCAGCGCCACGAGCTGGTCGCGGGTGCCGAACGCGATCAGGACGTCGCCGGGCTCGAAGCGTAGCTCGGCCGGTGGGTTGGTGAGAATGCCGCCGTCGCCGTGCCGCCGCACGGCCAAGACATTGGCGCCCGTTTGGCGGCGCACATCCGCTTCGGCCACGGTGCGACCCTCCAGCGTGCCTTTCGGGGTGACGCGACACTCTTCCAGCCAGAGTTCGAGCTTCCCTGAATGCAGGACGACGTCGAGGAAGTCGGTGAGCGTGGGCGACAGGAGCTGGGTGGCAATGCGGCGGCCGCTGATCGCATACGGAGAGATGACGTGGGTGGCGCCGGCCCGCCGCAGCTTGGGCTCGGTCGACTCGTCGTTGGCGCGCGCCACGATGACGAGCTGCGGGTTCAACGCGTGCGCGCTCAGCGTCACGAAGAGATTCGGCGGGTCTTCGCCGGTGGAGACCACGAGGCCAGCGGCCCGGGCGACACCCGCCTGCTTCAGGATCTCGTCGTCGGCCGCGTCGCCGATCACGTAGGGGATGGAGCTGGCGATCGCGGCCAGGGCCACGGGTTCCGGATCGACCGCCACGCAGGTCTTGCCTTTGGCCATCAGGTCCTGGGCCACCTGTCGCCCGACACGACCAAAGCCGCAGATGATATAGTGTCCACTGAGCGCATCGACCCGTTCCTGCATGCGTCGCCTCCGCATTCGCGCGGCGAAATCACCGCTGACCAGCGACTGACCGACTGACTTGAAGAGGTAGCCGACCGCTCCCACGCCGGCGATGATGAGGACGATCGTGAAGGCCTCGCCCCCCGGACCGAGCGGTCGGACCTCTTTGAACCCGACCGTCGACAGCGTGATGACGGTCATGTAGAGGGACTCCATGGCCGACCAGCCCTCGATCGCCATGTAGCCGAGCGTCCCGCTGGTCGTGAGCACCAGCACCACGAACACGAACAGCCCGATCCGGTGCCGTAGCTCGGAGAGCGTGGGATCGCGTGTCTCGGCCATGCCGAAATCTGCTTGCAAGGGGATCACGCGGACAATGGCGCGGGTTTCGTCCCCTTCCGTACCGGCGTATGTTGGCCGATGGCCGATGGCCGATGGCGGTTTGCCGATAGCCGATAGCCGATAGCCGATAGCCGATGGCCGACTGGCCGACTGGCCGATTGGCCGATCGCCGTTTGCCGATAGCCCTTTGCCGTTCCTGCTTGTGTGGTTGCGTTGGTGGTTGGTGGTCCGGGCCCTCGCTCGTTCGGTTGTGCCTGCTGCGGCAAGGTTGAGGATTGGAGGATTGGAGGATTGGAGGATTAGAGGTTAAGGGTCATCGGCTATCGGCTATCGGCTATCGGCTATCGG